>JBEEJL010000246.1:0-12627 GCA_041169175.1 Pseudomonadota bacterium
CTGGTCCGTGCTTGCGCGGCGCGTGGATAATTTCAGCGAGCTGCAGCAGCACTTGAATTTCCATCCGTTGGAAAAATTTATCATCAAACGGCTAGTCAAACCCTTCAATACCATGCTGAAAGTGAACGGCATAGATGACGTTAACGCGCATCATTTGATTGCCGAAGAAATCATCGACGGCCAGTTGGTCACACTGGAGGGCTATGCCAAGGACGGCCAGATTCATCATTTAGGCGTCACCGATTCGGTGATGTTTCCGCGCTCATACGCGTTCAAGCGTTTCGAATACCCCTCACGTTTACCCAGCCCTATTTTAAAACGCATGCAAGATATTGCCAGCAAAACTTTGCGCGCCACGGGTTTTAATTTCGGTTTGTTTAATGTCGAAATGTATTATCGCGAGGCTTTCGACGACATCAAAATAGTGGAAATTAATCCACGCATGGCGCGCCAATTTTGCGATATGCATGAAAAAGTCGATGGCCTCAACACGCTGGATTTACTCATCGCTTTAAGCTTGAACCAAACGCTGCCGGAAAAAACCCTACCGAAATACGGCTGCGCGGCGAGTTTTGTGTTCCGTGATTTTTCCGGCAAAGGACTACATTCGGCACCTTCACCCAAGCAACTGGATTGGCTGCATAAAACTTATCCTGATGCGCGCTTGTTGGTCTATCCGAAAAGCGGAGCCAGTCTCGCGCGAGAAACCAAATGGCTCGGTAGCTATCGTTATGCTGTGCTCAATCTTGGCGGCGCAGATTGGCAGGACTTGATGCATCGTCACGACGATGTCGTACGCCATGTGACTTTCGATTTGCGCTGATGCCGCTTCTTCGTTCCGCTATTCATTATTGCGTTGTTAGCGCCTGCTTGTCACTAGCTGGCATAGCGTCTGCACAAGCGCCCGACAGCATGCTGGTGGGCGACTTTTCCCGTGCGCCGCTAGGCAACAATCCACCCGCTGAGTGGAAGCCGCTGAGCTTCAAGCGCATCCGGCAACATACTAGCTATAGCGTTATCAAGGACGAAGATCTTCACGTCATCAAGGCCGAATCGAATCATTCGGCTTCAGGCTTGGTGAATGACGTCAGCATCGATTTACGTGACTATCCTTTCATCGAATGGCGGTGGAAAGTCGCCAACCTGATCGACAAAGGCGATCCGCACGAGAAAGCCGGTGACGATTATCCAGCGCGCATTTACATCACCTTTGCGCAAGACCAAAGCAAACTCAGCTTTGCCGACAAAATTGCGCGTAAAATTTCCGGGCAAGATATTCCCCACTCCGGCCTGAATTATATTTGGGATAACAAAACGCCGATCAACAGCATCCTGCCCAACGCTTACACTGACCGATTGCGCATGATCGTAATTCAAAGCGGCAGCGATAAACTGAACCAATGGCAGACTGAAACGCGTAATGTGTTGGAAGATTACCGTAAAGCCTTTGGCAAAGACCCGCCGCTGATTTCCGGCGTTGCCATGATGACCGACACCGACAACACGGGAGAATCCGCTACCGCTTGGTACGGAGATATTCGTTTCAAAAAAATTGCCAAATAAATATTTTGCAAATGTTGATTATTTAACAGTAATTTTGTTAAAATAATCAACATGTTACAACTAGTCCTTTTAGGCGGTGGTCACAGCCACGTTGCCGTACTGAAAAGTTTTGCCGACGCGCCGATCAAAGGCGTGAAACTCACACTCGTCACGCCCTATCCGCAAGTTCTGTATTCCGGCATGTTGCCCGGATTTATCGCCGGGCATTATGACCAAAACGAATGCCATATTAATGTGGCAACCCTCGCACATTTCGCTAAATGCGAAGTCATCAGCGCGCACGCTTTAGGGATCGACACCGCCAATCGCAAAGTCATACTGCACAATGGTGTCACCGTTGCCTACGATTTCCTCTCGATCAATACCGGCTCCGCGCCTAGACTGGATGGCGTACCCGGCGCGAAAGAATTTTCATTGCCGGTGAAGCCGGCAGAAAAATTCTGGATCGCGTGGACGCGTTTGCTTGAAGACGCCGCCACGCGAACCACGCCCCAGCGTATAGCCGTAGTCGGTGGCGGCGCAGCGGGCGTGGAACTCCTACTCGCCATGCAATATCGCTTGCTGCATGATGTCAGCGCCAAGCTCAGCGCGCGGCCGCTGTTTCATTTAGTCAACGATATGCCCACGCTATTACCACGACATAACGCAAAAACCCGCGCGATAATTGAGCGTATTTTAAAAGAGCGCAATGTTACGGTACATTCATCTTGCCGCGCTATGTCGATGCAAGCGGGCGTCATTCATTGCGACGGCGCCTACGATATTCAAGCAGATTACGTCATCTGGGCGACCGGCCCAGGCGCGCCATCGTGGGTTGCCAAAACCGGACTCACTCTCGACGCCCATGGCTTCATCGCCGTAAATGAAAATTTGCGCTCCATCTCGCACTCGAATATATTTTCCGCAGGCGACATCGCCAGCCAGCACGGCGCGACGCATCCCAAGTCCGGCGTGTATGCCCTGCGCCAAGGCCCGCCTCTAGCAGAAAACCTGCGCGCCGCATTGACGCACCAGCCCTTCGCCCCCTACCAACCGCAAAAACAATCGCTCGCCATTATTTCCACCGGCGATAAATATGCCATCGCCGCAAAAGGCAATTGGGCGATTGCCGGATCACTGGTGTGGAAAATAAAAGATTACATCGACAGTAGTTTTATTGAAAAATACAATCATCTGGTGTCGAAGTAAGATTTTTGAGTGCGCCGCGCGCGCACCTAAGACTTAAGCCGACGAACGTAAATGTCGTTCAGCGGGTGACGCTTGCGCACGACGCACTTCGGCCTCGACCATGTATAATTTGTCCTCATTCTCAATTTCACGGAATTAAAACCATGCGCTTTAGCGGAACCGATTCTTACGTCGCCACCGACGATCTTATGCTCGCAGTCAACGCCGCGATTACGCTAGGACGACCATTGCTGATCAAAGGCGAACCCGGCACCGGCAAAACCATGTTGGCGGAAGAGGTCGCGCGCGCGCTAAAGAAACCGTTGCTGCAATGGCATGTGAAATCGACCACCAAAGCGCAACAGGGTTTATACGAATACGACGCCGTGTCGCGCCTGCGCGATTCACAACTCGGGAACGCGCGCGTGCATGATATTAAAAATTACATTATCAAAGGTACGCTGTGGAAAGCGTTTGACCTCGACGAACAGCCGGTTTTATTGATCGACGAAATCGACAAGGCCGACATTGAATTTCCCAACGATTTGCTGCGCGAGCTGGACCGCATGGAATTTTTTGTCTATGAAACCCAGCAACTGGTCAGCGCCAAACATCGTCCGATCATCATCATTACCAGCAATAACGAAAAAGAATTGCCTGACGCGTTTTTGCGCCGCTGCTTTTTCCACTACATTCGCTTTCCCGATAAAGACACGATGCAGAGGATTGTCGATGTGCATTTCCCTGACATCAAGAAAAATTTGCTCGCCGAAGCCTTACGCTCATTTTTTGAAATCCGCGACGTGCCCGGCTTGAAGAAAAAACCTTCGACGTCGGAATTGCTCGATTGGCTGAAACTTTTATTGGCGGAAGATATTCCGGCCGAAGCCTTGCACAGCAGCGACAGCGGCAAGATTATTCCACCGTTGCATGGTGCGCTATTGAAGAATGAGCAGGATGTGCATTTGTTTGAGCGTTTGATTTTTATGAGCAAGCGTAATCGCTAATACATGACGCTCTAACTCTTCTGCGCGAGAGGGCGCTAAGCAGACTGCGACGGGACAAAGTAAGTCCCTTCCCCTTCAAGGGGAAGGTTAGGATGGGGATGGGTGTTGCTTGAGATAGAAACCCATCCCCACCCTAACCCTCCCCTTGAAAGGGAGGGAATATTCTTAGAACGCTGAATGATTTACTCCAACTCATACAGATTTAATATATATAATTATTTAATATAATCAAACACTTATATGTTAATCGATTTTTTCCTGAATTTGAAAAAAGCCAAGCTGCCGGTCAGCGTAAAAGAATATCTCACGCTCATCGAAGGGCTGGAAAAAGGCGTGATTTCGACTAACCTGGACGACTTTTATTATCTCGCGCGCACGACCTTAGTCAAAGACGAAACGCATTTCGATAAATTCGACAAGGCCTTCGCCGATTATTTCAAAGGCGTGAAAGCACTGGATGATTTATTCACCGACATTCCCGAGGACTGGCTAAAAAAACTCGCTGAAAAATTTCTCACTGAAGAAGAGAAAGCAGAGATTGCCGCGCTGGGCGGCTTCGACAAGTTAATGGAGACATTAAAAAAACGTCTGGAAGAACAAAAAGAACGTCATCAAGGCGGTAATAAATGGATCGGCACGGCGGGCACGTCGCCGTTCGGCGCTTACGGCTTTAACCCGGAAGGCGTCCGCATCGGCCAAGACGGCTCGCGCAATCGCACGGCGGTGAAAGTATGGGACGCGCGCGAGTACCGCAATCTCGACGGCTCGGTCGAGCTCGGCATTCGCAATATCAAACTCGCGCTGCGCCGCCTGCGCAAATTCGCCCGCGACGGCGCGCCGGAAGAGCTCGACATGCACGGCACGATTGAAGCGACGGCGCATAACGCGGGTTACCTCGACATCAAGCTCATCCCTGAGCGGCATAACAAAGTCAAAGTGCTGGTGCTATTCGACATCGGCGGATCAATGGACGACCACATCAAAGTCTGCGAAGAATTATTTTCCGCAGTAAAGTCGGAAATGAAACATCTGGAATATTTTTATTTCCATAATTTCATTTATGAATCCGTCTGGAAAGACAATCGTCGTCGCAGTGGCGAGCGTTATCCGGTGTTTGATCTGATTCATAAATTCGGCCCCGACTACAAATTGATTTTCGTCGGCGACGCGACCATGAGCCCTTACGAAATCGTCGAACCCGGCGGCAGCGTCGAACACATGAACGAGGAAGCCGGCTCGGTCTGGATCAAACGCCTGACCGACCACTTCAAACATTCGGCCTGGCTTAACCCGGTGCCCGATACGCATTGGCAATATTCTTCCTCGATCAAAATCACGCAGCAACTGATGAACCAACGTATGTTCGCCTTGACCGGCCAGGGTCTGGAACAAGCGATGAAACAGCTGTCAAAATAATTTTCTCCGCATTCGTGCTCCCCCTTCTTTATACCTTCCGCCGTTGCCCCTATGCCATTCGCGCGCGCTTGGCGATCAAGATCAGCGACGTGGAAGTAGAAATGTGCGAAGTAGATTTGCGCCATAAGCCGCAGGCGATGCTGGATTGCTCGCCAAAGGGAACGGTACCGGCATTACAGCTTGTTGATGGCAAGGTGTTAGATGAAAGTCTGGACATCATGCGCTGGGCGCTGGCGATCAATGATCCAGAGTCATGGATGAACGATTCTGCCGAGGCGCGCGAACTCATCGCGCAAAACGATAGTTCATTTAAGCAGAATCTTGACCGATATAAATATGCTGACCGTTACCCTGAGCATTCAATCGAACATCATCGCGAACAAGCCGAATTATTTTTGCGCTTATTGAATGACCGACTAACCAATCAAAAATATCTCATGAGTGATAAACCTAGCTTTACTGACATGGCGATTCTGCCGTTTGTGCGCCAGTGTGCGAATGTGGATAAGGAATGGTTTTACGCTTCGCCTTATACTGATTTGATCAAATGGCTGGATGGTTTATTACAATCTGATTTGTTTATTGCCGTGATGAAAAAATAATTCCTATCTCAATCTACTAAACGCAGGGCGGGTCCCACCCGTCACAAAAAATAAAACACGAAGTGAACAACATGTTTTTACGACGGGTGGGACCCGCCCTACTTACTCAACGGCAGCAAAGTGTAAATAATCATGCGTAACCAATAATCGATACTCACAATTGGCCGAATCAAGTTTTCAACTCACTCCAGCATTCTTGCAAGCTCTTTGCTTTCGATTAACTTCTGCAGATCGGTAAAGCCGCCGATCAACACGCCTTTGACGAAAATCATCGGAAACGTTGGCCATCCGCTCCACATTTTCAGCGTGCCGCGTTGCTGCCATTCGCCTAAATAGCTGCCGTATTCCAGATATTTATACGGCACGCTGATCGCGTCGAGAGCTTTACGCGCTTTGCGCGGAAACGGATTTTGTTTCATGCCAACGATGACGACTTTATTCGCTGCAATGGCAGATTGCACTTCGTTCACAATGTCTGCATGATTGCTGGAAATTTTTTCGCGAATAGCAGGATGGATGTGTGCTTCGTCGAGGATGTTACGGCTCATGTTGAATTCCTTTGATTAAATACACAACATCACAAAATAAATTTCTTGCCCTTACATAGGCCAGAATTCTCCAAGCGCGAAACGACAGACAATAAATTTAAACCGGTCGCGTCTTTCACTGCGTTGGCTTTTTTTCTTAAATCGGTTACCGGCAATTCAATTTCGCGCCCATTAGCAGCAAACGCAATCACATTACCGTCGTCGTTGGAAGGAAATGCGACAGCGCGTTTATCAAACGCATCGCTGATGCGTTTCACACTGGCCTGATGGCCGCGACTACGGCCGAGTAGATTGACGGCGAGCAAGCCGTCATCGGTTAATCGTTGGCGGCACGATTCATAAAATCCCGGCGAATCCAGTTTGCCCGGCCGCGCATCGGCGTCAAAACCATCGACCATGATTAAATCAAAATGACGTCCGCGTCGTTGCATATATTCAACCCCATCAGCGATTTCAATCCGCACGCGATTCGGATCGCTAGGCAGATAAAAAAAATGTCGCGCCACCGGCACGACTTCGGGGTTGATTTCGACAATCTGGATTTTACTTTGGGGTAAATAATGATAAAAAAATTTCACCAGCGACGCCGCGCCCAAACCAATTTGCAACACGCGCTGCGGCCAATCGCTTTCCGGCTTCAACAACAAACACGCCATCATGTCGCGCGTGTAATCGAGCTCAAGCGCATTCGGTTTGCGGATGCGCATCGCGCCTTGTATCCACTCCGAACCGAAATGCAAATAACGTACGCCGGCTTCTTCGCTGGTCTCGATACTGCCGAAATCATACGCCATAAATATTTAATAAAATCAATGAGTTATGTTTATTCGCTGCAATCGCAACGAGGCGCTTATTATCGCGCAAGTTGTTCTATTACTTCATCGATGCGGAAAAATATTTTTCCCGGTAATAGCTGTTGCGCAAAATCGGCTTGCTGCAATTTATCCATTACCGGTCCTTTCACTTCTGCCAAATGAAAGCCGACACCGGCAGCACGCAAATCATGTGCGACGCTTTCGAGCATTTCTAATGCCGTGCTGTCGATGTGATTGATGGCGGTGCACAGCAAGATGATATTTTTTGTCGGCGTTTGTGCGACACGCGTGAGTTGCTGGCGCACAATCGCCGCGTTGGCAAAACTCAAGCTTTCATCGACGCGGAATATTCGTAGGTCCGGCCAGGTTTCTACTTCATGGCGTTTGATGTTACGGAAATGTTGCGTACCTTTTACGCGCCCTACTTCGGCCATGTGCGGATGCGCGGCGTGCCATAAAAAAATTAATATCGATGCGGCGATTCCCGCGAGCAATCCACTTTCGATTCCCAATATCAGTACCCCTGCCGCAGTCAGTGCAAATATGAGCGCATCACTTTTATCGACGCGCAACATATCAAGCAGGCCCCGAAGGTTAATCAGCGGCAATACGGCAACCATGATGATCGCGGCCAGTGCTGTTTTAGGTATTGTTGCAAACCACGCTGCAAATAACAGCAAAGACAAGGCGACCACAACGGCAGTGACGATAGATGCGATCTGTGTTTTTGCCCCTGACGAATGATTGACCATCGTGCGACTCAACCCCCCCGCCACCGGCATCGCGCCAAACATTCCAGCGGCGGCATTCGCCGCGCTGAGCGCGATGAATTCACGATTGGCTTGAATGGTTTCTCTTGCTCGACTGGCCAAGGATTGCGCAATAGCGATTCCCTCGACGTAGCCGATAACGGCGATCATGAATGCCGCGGGCAATAACGTCAGCCAATCTTTACTCGCTAACGGCAAGAGACTGAACGCTGGCAGCGAAGAAGAAATTTCGCCAACGCGCGCGACGGCGTGCTCGGCATCCAATTGATTCGCTATTAGACTGCTCAATACAATCAATACCAGCGGCGCTGATTTCACCAGCGCGTTTTGCCAGGTTGCGGGCCATGCCGTTTTTTTTAGCCGGTTGGCAAAAATTTTTGCCGCCGACAACAATGAGGCAATCATCACGACGCCGATTGCCAGCGTATATGGCTGCATGCGCGGAAAGCCCGACAGGATTTCGGCATAACTTCGCCAACCATGAATTTCTTTTGGGCCACTAAAGCCCGCGAGCTGCGGGAGCTGGCTGAACAGAATCAACACCGCCGCGCCAGTCGTAAAACCTGACAACACAGGATGACTGACCAAATTAACCAGCCAACCCGCTTTCAATATGGCAAGCAACGCAAAAATAACGGCACCCTCGAGCGCGAGTAGCGCTGCGTTGTGGCTGGCGTCCGCGGTCAGTTGAGTATTCGCCAGCGCCGCCGCCACCATAATCGCCGCGACAGAAACCGGCCCGACGGAAAGTGTTCGGCTGGTGCCAAACAGCGCGTAAGCCGCGGGCCCGACCACGCTGGCGTACAAACCCATCTGCGGCGGCAAGCCTGCGAGCAACGCAAACGCGACACCTTGCGGAATAATCAGCAGCGCCGTGATCACGCCGGCGATCAAATCAGCCGTCAAGCATGACTTGATATAAGCGTGAAAATTGCCGACAGTGGGTAATAAATACTTCAATATAATCAATTAGTTATTATTATTTAGCTTTAAGCGTATTTTGCGATAATTGCAGAAATATTTTCAATCTTTTTTTGCAGGCCCGGCGTTACGCCAGCCTGCCCTTGCAACTGATGATCGATAGCGCACGCTATCATGGCATGGAAAGTTTTATCCAGCGCGCGACGCGCAGCGGCGAGTTGTTGCGCAATGGCCTCGCAGTCTTCTTCGGTTTCAATCAATTGCTGTATGCCGCGCAACTGACCTTCGACGCGCTTCAGGCGCAATACCAGCGAACGTTTATCTTCGTGGCTGTGTAGCTTCTGCATCGCATACCTCTTGTAATCGTTTGTTTTTTAATACCCTATGGGGTATAGTATAACAAGTTAGTCTCTAGAGCAATTTAATCAACGGAATCAGAATGGAAAACTTCACTCCCATCAGCGCCCTTGTTGGCGGCGCACTCATTGGCCTTAGTGCCACTATGCTGCTTTTATTCAATGGTCGCGTTGCCGGCATTTCCGGCATATTTAATGGCCTGCTCAACCCGGCGCAAAAGGACAAAACCTGGCGCGCCCTGTTTATGCTTGGCTTGATTATCGGTGCAGCCTTGTATGTTTGGTCGCCGCAAGGCGGCGCACCGGTACCACTGAGCCTACCTAGAGTCTTATTGTTAAGCGCAGGGTTTCTAGTCGGCTTTGGCACCCGCATGGGTAGCGGCTGCACTAGCGGACATGGCGTGTGCGGGCTAGGACGTTTTTCTTTTCGCTCACTCATGGCGACACTGACCTTCATAGCGTTTGGAATAGTCACGGTGTATGCGGCTCGTCATTTATTTGGAGTAATGTAATGAAAAAAAATCTATTCGCTCTCCTTGCCGGCATCGCGTTTGGTTTCGGCCTCGCGATATCGCAAATGATCAACCAGAAAAAAGTTATCGGCTTTCTGGATTTATTCGGCAACTGGGATCCTAGTCTGGCATTGGTGATGGGCGGCGCTGTTGGGGTCACCGCGTTGCTGTTTCGCTTTGTGTTACGCCGACCCAATCCGATATTTGAAGATAAATTTTATATCCCCGAAAAAAATAATATCGACGCGCCGTTGTTTATCGGTAGCGCATTATTTGGTATCGGCTGGGGCCTCGCCGGTTTTTGCCCGGGTCCGGTGTTCGCCTCACTTTCGATTGGACGTATTGAACCTGTACTTTTCATACTGGCGCTAGTTGCGGGTTCGCTCGCTGCCAAATACCTAGTCCCGGCAAAATATACTCGCTAAAACCATGATGATATTCCGGCAATTATTCGATCCAGAATCGTCAACCTATACTTATCTGCTTGCCGATGAAAAAACGCACGAAGGCGTGATCATCGACCCAGTGCGCGAACACGCCGAAAGAGATGTGATGTTAATCAACCAGCTCGGCATTAAACTCAAATCGATTATCGAAACTCACGTCCACGCCGACCACATCACAGCGGCCAATATCATCAAAACAAAAACGGGCGCGCAAACCGCCGTCGCAATGGATTGTGCCGCTTCAGGATATGACCGTATGTTGGTGGATGGCGATAAAATCCAATTTGGTAATGAAATCATTCAAGTCGTCGCCACGCCCGGTCATACGCTCGGCAGCATGTCATTGTTATGGCGTGACAGAGTATTTACGGGAGACACACTATTGATCGGCGGCTGCGGTCGCGCCGACTTTCAAAACGGCGATGCGAGCGCGCTATATAAAAGCATCACGCAAAAATTATTTACTTTGCCCGATGACACATTGGTGTATCCCGGCCACGATTACAATCGGCGGCGTGTCAGTACCATCGGCGAAGAAAAACAGACCAACCCACGTCTAGCCGGAAAAAGCGAAGTGGATTTTATCGCCATCATGGCGAATCTGAATCTGCCCAAACCACGTCGAATTGATGAAAACGTACCGGCCAACAAAGCTGGGGGCGCACATTAATGTCGGTTGCTGAGATACTACTGCAGATTTTCTCAGGGCCGGACCGCACAGCTTATGTCGTGATTTTCCATGCGGCTATTTATGCGCTAATAGCGTTTTGTATATTGCATAGCCTGTTGGCGTCAAACCGGGTGAAAAATTGGGTCGCTGAACATTTCCCGGCTTTAGCTCGTCATTACCGTCTGCTATACAACTTCGCCGCAGTCATTACATTGATATTTCCGGTTTATTTACTCGGCGATGCAGGGCCTGCATTGTGGGCATTACCCGCCCCCTATAACTGGTTGATGAACACTCTCGCTCTCGCAGCTATCGCCGGATTTTTCTGGTCGCTACGCTATTACAATTTGCGTGAATTTATCGGCTTGGCACAAATTAGCTCCGAGGAAAATAATGCTGCTAAATTAATTATTTCACCACTGCACCGCTTAGTGCGACACCCTTGGTATTTTTTCATGTTAGTCGTAATGTGGACGCGTCAAATGAACGGTACGCAATTTATTTTTGCGTTGGTTGTTACCATCTATCTCATTATTGGGTCGCGGCTGGAAGAAAATAAGCTGATCAAACAATTTGGCGATAGTTACCGAAACTACCGAAGTAAAGTTAACGGATTGATTCCTCTGCCTTGGAAAATTCTCAGCAATGAAGAGCAAAATAAGCTGAATAGTTAATTGGTGCCCCGAACACGAATCGAACGTGTGACCTACCCCTTAGGAGGGGGTTGCTCTATCCACTGAGCTACCGAGGCGCAGCCGTATTTTACCTTTATAACGTAGAATGCGGGTATGCAAACGCCTAACAATAAACGTCTTCCCCGCACTGTCGTCGTCGTCGGCCTGGTCAGTTTTTTCAATGACCTCGCTTCCGAGATGGTCACGCCTTTAATTCCTATTGTATTAGCCACCGTCATGGGTGCGGGACCAATGGCCTTGGGTGCGATTGAAGGCATCGCCGATTCGGTGTCGGCGTTTATCAAATTATGGTCGGGGCGAAAATCCGATTGGTTGGGTGGCCGACGTAAGTGGCTGACGTTTTACGGCTATTTGCTGTCGAATATTGTGCGGCCTTTTTTCGGCTTGGTGCCGTCGTGGGGATTGCTGGTCGGCTTGCGCAGCGTCGATCGTATCGGCAAAGGCATCCGCACTGCGCCGCGCGATGCGCTGGTCGCGGATGCTACACCGCCGGAGATACGCGGCTACGCCTACGGCTATCATCGCGCGATGGACAATGGTGGCGCAATGGGCGGCGCACTGATCGCCGCTGCAGTGCTGACATGGACGCATTTTTCCCTGCAACAAGTGATTTTATGGTCGGTGATACCCGGCATCATGGTCGTATTGCTCGTCGCCTTCGGCATCAAGGAGCCGGTCAAAAAAGTAGCGGTGGCAGACCGCGTAGCGCTGCCGCCATTACGTTTTAGCTTGTTGTCCAAACCCATGCGGCGTTATCTGGCAGTACTCGCCTTGTTCACTTTTGCCAGGGCGTCGGAGACGTTTATTGTGCTACGCGGACATGAACTCAACATGCCCACCGTGCAACTGCTGCTGATGTGGGCCGCGTTAAGTTTAGCCAAATCGATAACTTCTTTATATGGCGGCAAACTCGCCGATAAGTTGGGCATGGAAAGATTGGTTCTCACTGGCTGGACTTTCCACGCCTGTAGCTTTGCCTTGTTAGGCACCGTGTCGCTCGGCGTGAATCTATGGTTTGCAGCCATCGTCTATGGCTTACTCGCAGGCTTGGCCGAAGGCGGTGAGCGCGGCCTGATCAGTGCTTTCGCCAAAGAAAAAGAACGCGGCACGGCTTTCGGCTGGTACAACATGACCTTGGG
>JBEEJL010000247.1:0-12988 GCA_041169175.1 Pseudomonadota bacterium
CCCGCGCGATTTAGCCGAGGGCCGCTTGGCGCAAATCGCGCATTTCTTTGAGCACTATAAAGATCTCGAAGTCGGTAAATGGGTCAAGCTCGACGGTTGGCACGGCCCGGAAGAAGCCAAGGCGGAAATCATCGCAGGTGTGAAGCGTTATAACGATGCGAAAGACAAGCCGAATTTCTAATGGCTGATTTAGCTAAAGGTAAGCCCTGCAAGTCAGGGCTTTTTTTCGCTCTTAATAAGTGCGTGAATTTTGTCTTTGCACAACATAGGTGCGAAAATGTTGAGGAAATAAACAAATAGTTAAATTAAATCAAATAGTTAGTATTGAGGAACGGAAATTGCATTATTGCACCGGATAACTCATCCGGGGGAAAGTAATGGAAGCATTGGTCACCAGTAGTAACACACTCTTTATTCTGCTTGGCGCGATTATGATTCTCGCCATGCATGCGGGCTTTGCGTTTTTGGAGCTCGGCACGGTGCGTAGAAAAAATCAGGTCAACGCGTTGGTAAAAATTCTGGCAGATTTTAGCGTCTCAACAATCGCCTATTTTTTCATCGGTTACTTCATTGCCTACGGGACGCATTTTTTTGTCAACGCCGATGTGTTGTCGGAAAAATCCGGTTACGAGCTGACCAAGTTTTTTTTCTTGTTGACCTTCGCTGCGGCGATCCCGGCGATTATTTCCGGCGGCATTGCTGAGCGCGCGAAATTTAATCCGCAGCTCGCCGCTACATTTATCCTCGTTGCATTTGTCTATCCGTTGTTTGAAGGTATTGCATGGAACCAGCGTTTCGGGGTGCAAGCCTGGCTTAAAGGTGCATTCGGCGCAGAGTTCCATGATTTCGCCGGTTCCGTCGTTGTCCATGCGATGGGCGGCTGGATTGCGCTCGCCGCCGTGATACTACTCGGCGCACGCCGTGGTCGCTATACAAAAGACGGTAACGTCGCGGCGCACCCACCGTCGAGTATTCCTTTTCTCGCATTAGGCGCATGGATACTTACGGTAGGCTGGTTTGGCTTTAATGTGATGTCGGCGCAAACCCTGGATAAAATTTCTGGTTTGGTCGCGATGAATTCTTTGATGGCGATGGTTGGCGGCACCTTGGTTGCGCTGTGGGTTGGCAAAAACGATCCGGGTTTTGTGCATAACGGTCCGCTCGCGGGCTTAGTCGCGGTTTGTGCAGGCTCGGACATCATGCATCCGCTCGGCGCACTTGCAACCGGCGCGATTGCAGGCGGCTTGTTTGTTTACATGTTCACCCTGACGCAAAACAAATGGAAAATCGATGACGTGCTCGGAGTGTGGCCTTTGCATGGTTTGTGCGGCGCGTGGGGCGGCATAGCGGCGGGAATTTTCGGCCTCAAGTCATTAGGCGGCACAGCGAACGGTGAAGGCGGCATCAGTTTCATGGCGCAACTCGTTGGTACTTTGATGGGCGTCGGCATTGCGTTGGCGGGCGGATTCATCGTCTATAGCCTACTCAAAGCGACGATGGGTTTGCGTCTCGATGCCGAGGAAGAATTCGAGGGTGCGGATTTGAGTATTCACAAAATTTCCGCTACGGCTGAACGCGAAACCAATTGGTAGTTTTGTAAGGCTGAGCAAATCATGACGACCAATTCACGTCAACGTGAGGAGGTCGTGATGATTAAGTCATTGAAATATTCCATTTTTATATTAAGCGCCATTTCTGTTGCGTTGCCTGTCCACGCCGCAAGTTGTAACGCTAAAAGCGGTGCAGGCACAGCCGCGCTACTCGAACTTTATACCTCCGAAGGTTGTAGCTCTTGTCCGTCTGCGGATAAATGGGTTAGTGGCCTTAATATCAAATCAGACAAGCTCGTGCCAATCGCGCTTCATGTCGGCTACTGGGATTACATCGGCTGGAAAGATGAATTCGCCAAGCCGGAGTTTTATCGCCGCCAAAGTGAGTATGCGAGTTTGCATAATAAATCCGGCGTGTTCACGCCGCAAACGGTATTAAGCGGCAAAAATCTTTCTACTGGTAGCAATGGCAAACTAAGCGATGCGCTTGCCGCCATTAACGCCACACCTGCGCGCGCAGATATTTCTCTCGCGCTTAACTCAACGGCAAATGGTGTCGTCGAGGTGTCAGCCAGAGGAAAAGTAAAAGCGACTGAGGCAAGGGAACAAAGCGCGGGCTATTTGGCACTATACGAAAATAAATTATCTTCGCAGGTTAAAGCAGGCGAGAACAACGGCGAAAAACTGAATCACGATTTTGTTGTGCGTGAATGGATCGGCCCGCTAGCGTTGGATAATAATGGCGAAATTCAGGCAGAAAAAAAATTACAGCTGAAATCAGAATGGAAAACAGCTCATTTGGGTGTCGCGATGTTTATTCAGAATCGTAGCAGTGGAGAAGTGTTGCAGGCATTGTCATTGCCGTTCTGTGTTAATTAAGTGATAGCTTTTCTGCCTTGCGTCTTGCCTAGAATGGTGGCCGCACCTGCGTTAGAGCCGCTTCTAATCTTATCCCAGCCAACCATATTACGGCCTGCGGATTTCGCCTGATACAGCGCATCATCCGCGCGGGCAAAGGTATGTAATACGGGTTCACCTTTTTCGTACTGGGCGACGCCGATAGACACGGTGATTCTAATATTCGGTCCTAGCTGAGGAAACAGGATTTTCTCCACTTGACTGCGCGTGCGCTCTGCATGCGTAAGTCCGCCTTCGAGCGAGGTGTTGGTGAGAATTTGGACAAACTCTTCTCCGCCATAACGCCCAAAAATATCGGATTCACGCAAAGCCATTTCTACGCTCTTGGCGAAAGTTTTTAATACTTCGTCACCGGCCAAATGGCCAACCGTATCGTTAACTTTTTTGAAATGATCAATATCCATAATGCAAATACAAAACGGCCCACTGCCGAGATCGCAGCGGATTTTTTCGTTTTGCATGGCGGCGGTGATGTAGCGGCGGTTGAAAACCCCGGTTAACTCATCGCGCATGACCAATACGCGGGAATCTTCGAGGCGGTAACTGACATCTTTCAGTTCCGAGCGCAGTTTGCGCACGCGCGCGCCCATCATAATAAATGACGGCAGGGTAATGGCCAAAACAAACCAAGTCAGTAATTCCATCCGCAACAAGGCAGAGTTGTTGTCGGAAAAAAAGCGAAATACGGATAGCCCCAAATAACCCATTAGCGCCAATGCGCCCAGCACGAGTAACTCGCGCGTGCCGAGCCTGAGCATGCCGAACATGAAGGAGATAAGTAAAAACATGACGTACACTACCCGCGTTTCTGGCGCGAAGTAGATCACGTACTGCATGGTGATAATCGAGGTCAACAATTGCAATGACGTGAGACTTTGATCAGCGAATTTTTTGTTAAAATTGAAGCGAAATACTAGATAAAAACCGACAATTAAAGCAAAAATTATTAGCCCCGTATGGAACAAAATACGCCCCGGCACTTTGCCTTGCCAATAGAATAGCGCAAGCGAAAGAAAATACAGGATCGAATAGCCGCATGCCAACATCACCCGACTAATACGAATGACTTGCTTGGGATCATTTACCGGTAACCAGGAAAAATTTATCACTACAACTCCGTAGTATTGAGCCTCTTATTAATCCATAAATGAGCATAGGGTATTTTGCGTGAATATGCCATCAAATGGCGCAATATAGACAATTTCCTACGCTGACTAGGACATAATTGGATTTTTATTAGCAGGCCTCATTTCTATATGACTGTCGATAAAATACACTCAATTGATATTCCCGATTTTTCAATTCGCCTAGCTGAATGGGATGTCGATCATGCCTTGTTAAGCCAGGTTCGGCGCGAGGTTTTCGTCCGGGAACAGAATATTCCCGAAGCACTGGAATGGGATGAATATGATGCCGATTCGACCCATATTTTGGCGCTGGACCTCAACGGAGAAGCAATCGGCACTGCGCGATTACTGACCGATGGACATATTGGCCGCGTGGCGGTGTTGAAAAATTGGCGCGGCAAAGGTATTGGCAGCGAATTAGTTAAGTGTTTGATTATATTGAATAAAAATAGAGGCAATTCGATCGCGCAATTAAGCGCACAAGTGCGCGCGATGCCTTTTTATGCGCGTCACGGTTTTGTTGCGGAGGGTGAAGTCTATCTCGACGCCGACATACCGCATCGCATGATGCGCTTGGTACATTAGTAACGAAAACGTCCGGTCTTGCGCGTATCGCGCGCCAGTAAATCGAAAATGCCATTATCTGCGAGTTGTTGCTCGAGCAATTTTTCAAACGCGCTCATGCCGACGATATTGTCGTAAATCTCCATCCACAATAATGGGTCATCGACGTTTTTCACCAGCTTGGCCTCGACGCCTAGTTGCATCAATAACGTTGAATGTACGCCGCGTAAGCGCGCTTCGACGGTAGAGGCATGTTCGCCTTTAACCGGATAATAAATAAAATACGATGTACTCATTGCTGCCCCCTTTGTTCCTTTACGATATGAAAATCAGGCAATAGCATACGGAAGCCGCAGCATTTTCAAAACTGGACCGTCGATGGCTTTAGCGTGCAGTGTTTGTGTGGCTGCGCTGTCGATTTGTATCACCGCCAAGGCGTCAAAACCACCGCCAATCGATGGCGCGGCATTGACGATCATGCCGCTCGCTTGGCCATCAAAATCGGCGCTGAATAATTCATCACCGGCAGCCAACGTGCTATCAACATGGACGTGATACATACGCCGTTTGAGTTTGCCTAAATACTGCGTGCGCGCGACAATTTCCTGCCCGGGATAACAACCTTTTTTGAAATCGACTCCGCCGATAAGTTCGTAATTGGTCATCTGCGCGACAAATTGTTCCTGCGTCGCAGGCAGGATCCAAGGGATGCCTGCGCGGATGTCGAGTAAATTCCACGCGTCTGCGCCGACCGGTTTCAATTGTGTAGTTAATTGATGCCAGATATTTTCGGCCGGGTGTTTTATCAGTAGCAGGAACCTTTCAGCACCGACCTTAATTACGCGCGTCACATCGTTCGAGCTGGATTGCAGTGCGGCGTCGGGTATCAAACCAACTATATCTTTTATTATTTGCGCCGATTGTTTTCCAGCAGCGCCCAGTAAAGCAAACTCAGCCGATGCGTCGGACACTTTGACTTTCGCGCGCATGACAAACATGGTCAAACGTTTTTGCACGCTCTCGCGCAATGCGGCAGGCAGCATCAATAGGTAATCTTCACCGTCACGTAGTAGTAACATCGACGCTATCATGCGGCCTTTGGGCGAATTGTAGCTGGTGTATTGCGCTTGATAGGCGCCGAGTTTTTCCACGCTATTGGATAATTGCCCGTGCAAAAATTTTTGCGCTTCTTCGCCGCTGAAACGTATCAATGCAAAATGCGAAAGATCCGCGACGATATTTCCTTCTGCAGTGGCGACCAGTTCTTCTGTCGGCTTACCGAAATGCGTGATCACGCCCTGATCGATCATTGCGCCACTTGTTTCCAGAAATTGTTGCCATTGGTTATGCATGTTTTACCTAAGTCGATCTTGCCGGGACTGACTGCACGGCTGATAATGCTCTGCAGCCCGTTAAAAAAATGAATTGATTCAAATGCCTATTATAACCCTTTCAAAATCCAAGCAACTCATCTGGCGATTAGCTGGGGTACACGGGCTCACTTTGCTGGTGATTTGTTTGCTGCCAGTGCCGCTGTTGTGGCGCGTTGCAGGTTCGCTGCTGCTTGTTGCTAGTTTACTATTTTATATTCTGCGCGATGTGTATCGAGCTATGGGTTATTCCATTGTTGCTTTGAAATGTCTGCCGGATCACCGGCTCGAATTACAAAATAAAAAAGGTGACTGGATTGCCGCGTCGTTACGGCCAGGCAGCTTTGTCGCGCCTTATCTGACGACGCTCGCTTATCGGGCGGAACAAAATTTTTTCAATCGTTATGTGCTGATTTTGCCTGACATGCTCGACGCAGAAACTTTTCGCCAACTGCGTACGCATTTACGCTGGCAAAGCCCTTGAGCCGTTGCAAAAAGTAAAATGCCTGCTGTTTGCACAGCAGGCATTTTTAATGTGGGCTAACAAAATTACTTGATTGGTGCGCCGAACTTCATGCTCACACCCGTGGTGAGCAGCAAGTCATTTTTCTTCGCGCCGGCTGGTGCAAGCGAATTATAACGATCGCTTAAGCCAACGTTCAGATTCAAGCCGCCAGCGATGGCGGTGGTAAGACCTGCATCAAACACCGCGCGGTATTCGCCCGAATCTTTCAGGTTTGGATAAAGCGCCAAGCGTTGTTTGAAAGCGGATGTATCCGACAACTTGTGGTTGGATTCCTCGCCCAAAATCAGCTCGGTGGATTTGCGCGAATCTGCTGGCGCGGGCAAGCTGAAACGCTCTATGTTGTAGCCCAAGCCGCCAAATACATCAAACGAGGTATCAGCCGTGTTAAGTACATGGTAACCAAGCCCTGCGCCGAGCGCGCTGCGCAGCTTGAGTGCCTGAATCGGATCACGCTCCAGATCGAGCGAGCCGAAACCGTAAGTTTGCGGCGTTAGATTGTATTCATAACGGCCACCGCCGCGAATAACGTCGGCGGTCTTGTTGTTTACGCCTAAAGTTTCGGCGCTGGCGCGTAAAGCGTTCAGGTAAAGCGTGGTCTTGCCCATAGCATCGGCGGATACGGCATCCGTGCCAATAGCCAAGTTAGAAGACTTGGAATTGCCCGAAGTCAGAGACAGCGAGCCGCCCAAGTTGCCGCGCCAAAGGCCGTCGGTAGGTGTGGGGCCAGCCATCGCGCCGGTGGCGGTCAGGGCTGATAGAGCTGCAATTGCGATCATCGAACGTTTCATGATTATTTCCTTTCGTACTGGTTAATAGTGCTAAATACGATTTCTGGTACGCCCTCTATATTGAGTGATGTGCCAGTAACGCGAGGGCAGTCTAAGCCAAGCAAATGCCCCAAGAGAAGCCTTATACCTTGAAATACATGAATATTTACGATTGATTGGCAAAAATACCACAGGGAATTTTTTGCCGCTTATGCGGTCGATCAATGGGCAAATTCGTTTCAGTGTTAAATCGGCGCGTGGGCAGAGCGATCGGAGCAAGGTATAATTCTGCTTCACCCAAACTCACTCACCATCATGCCTTTAGTCTCGCACTTGCCCGGCCCATCCGCTCTTTCTCCTTTTCGCGTCGCCAAACTTCAGCTATCCCTCAGTTCAGTTATGCCCTCGCTGCAATCTGTTTCAGCGATGTACTGGCACTTTGCAGAAATGTTGCGTGAGCCAACGCCGAGCGAAAAAAATATACTGGAAAAAATTCTGACCTACGGCCATCCAGCCGATAAAGCTGAGGGTGAAGTATTTATCGTGTTGCCGCGCTTCGGTACGATTTCGCCGTGGTCAAGCAAAGCCAGCGACATCGCCACGCATTGCGGGCTGGAGGTGGTGAATCGTTTGGAGCGCGGCGTGGCCTATTACGTGAGGAAGCGCGATGGCGCGCCGCTAACGCCTGAAGAAAAAAAATCACTACTGCCGTTGATACATGATCGCATGATCGAAGTCGTGGTGAGCGATTTTGCCGAAGCGAATAAATTATTTCATCACGTCGAACCAGCGCCGCTGAACAGTGTTGATATAGTTAAAGGCGGCAAAACCGCGCTCGAAGCAGCGAATAAAGCCCTCGGCCTCGCCTTGTCGTTAGACGAAATTGACTACCTGTTCGACAACTTCAACAAACTCAAGCGCAATCCCACCGACGTTGAATTAATGATGTTCGCCCAAGCCAACTCGGAACATTGCCGGCATAAAATTTTTAATGCCGATTGGGTCATTGACGGCAAAGCGCAGGATATTTCCCTGTTCGGCATGATTCGCAATACGCACAAGTTAAATCCGCAAGGAACGGTGGTCGCTTACTCGGATAATTCTTCCGTCATCGAAGGCGCAGAAGTCGAACGCTTTTATCCAAATGCCAAAGGTGAATACGGCCGCGTCACCGACCTCACGCATATTCTGATGAAAGTGGAAACGCATAATCACCCGACCGCCATCGCACCGCATCCCGGCGCGGGAACGGGCAGCGGCGGCGAAATCCGCGACGAAGGCGCGACGGGCACCGGCGCGAAACCGAAAGCCGGCTTGACCGGATTTTCCGTTTCCAATTTAGCCATTCCCGGTTTCACGCAGCCTTGGGAAAAAAATAGTTACGGCAAGCCAGAGCGCATCGCCTCGGCCTTGCAAATCATGCTCGATGGCCCCATTGGCGGCGCAGCGTTCAACAACGAATTCGGCCGTCCCAATTTGTGCGGCTACTTCCGCACCTACGAAGAAAAATCCAATGGCGCAATGTATGGTTATCACAAGCCGATCATGATCGCCGGTGGTCTCGGCAATATTTCGGCCAAGCATTCACATAAAAAAATGTTGTCTCCCGGCGTGTTGTATATTCAACTCGGCGGTCCCGGCATGTTGATCGGTCTCGGCGGTGGTGCCGCGTCGAGTATGGCAAGCGGCAGCAACACGGAGAATCTCGACTTCGCCTCGGTGCAACGCGCCAATGCTGAAATGGAGCGGCGTTGCCAGGAAGTCATCGACGCCTGTTGGCGCATGGGCGACGACAATCCGATTTTGTCGGTGCACGATGTCGGCGCGGGCGGATTGTCGAATGCGTTTCCTGAATTAGCGCATGGCGGCGGCGTCGGCGCGACGTTTGATTTGCGCGCGATCCACATTGAAGAGCGCGGCATGAGCCCGATGCAAATCTGGAGTAATGAATCGCAAGAGCGTTACGTGCTCGCCATAGATAATAAAAATATTAATATATTCAAAGAGTTATGCAATAGAGAGCGATGCCCATTTGCTATCGTCGGTGTCGCGACAAAAGAGCATCAACTCAAACTCGAAGACAAGCATTTTAATAACGCGCCGGTCGATATGCCGCTCGATATGCTGCTCGGCAAGCCGCCGAAAATGTTGCGCGATGTGCAGCATGTGCAAAAAACTTTGCCCGCTTTCGACGTGCATGAACTGGATTTGAAAGACGCCGCGTATCGCGTGTTGCGTTTGCCAAGTGTCGCCGACAAAACATTTTTGATCAGCATCGGCGATCGCAGCGTCGGCGGCATGACGGCGCGCGATCAAATGGTCGGCCCGTGGCAAGTGCCGGTAGCCGACGTCGCCGTGACGACGATTGCCTACGATACTTATAAAGGCGAAGCGATGGCGATGGGCGAACGCACACCGATTGCTGTAATCAACGGACCCGCATCGGGCCGCATGGCAGTGGGCGAAGCGATTACCAATATCGCTGCAGCAGACATAGCGAAAATCGGCGACATTAAATTGTCGGCGAACTGGATGGCGGCGGCAGGCGTCGCTGGTGAAGACGCGGTGTTGTTCGATACCGTCAAAGCTATCGGCATGGAATTGTGTCCGGCGCTAGGCATCAGCATCCCCGTCGGTAAAGATTCGCTGTCGATGAAAACCGCGTGGCACGACGGCAAAGAAAATAAATCCGTCACCGCGCCGCTGTCACTGATTATTTCCGCCTTCGCGCCAGTGCAGGACGCGCGCAAGACGCTGACGCCGCAACTGCGCACAGATAAAGGCGAAACGGATTTAGTCTTGATCGATTTAGGTCTGGGCAAAAATCGCCTCGGCGGTTCCGCGCTGGCGCAGGTATATAACCACACCGGCAATGTCGCGCCCGATGTGGATGACGCGCAAAAACTGAAAAACTTTTTCGCTGCGATTCAACAACTCAATCGCGATGGATTATTGCTCGCTTATCACGACCGTTCCGACGGCGGATTGTTCGCGACAGTGTGCGAAATGATGTTCGCTGCGCATGTCGGCGTGACACTGAATCTTGACGCGCTGTGTTACGACGCCATGTTGGCCGATGTGGATGAAAATGAAATCCAGCCGGATTTAATCAAAGGCCGTTTTAACGACAAAATTTTCGGCGCGTTGTTTAACGAAGAATTGGGCGCAGTGGTACAAATAAAGCGCGATGATCGTACTCGCGTGATGGCGACATTGCGTGAATTAGGTTTGTCTGCCGAAGCCAGCATCATCGGCACGCTCAACGCCAACGACGAATTAAAACTGATTCGCAGCACCAAATCTTTATTGACTGAAAAGCGTGTCAATTTACATAGAGCATGGAGCGAGACGACTTATCATTTGCAAAAACTGCGCGACAATCCTGAATGTGCGCAGCAGGAATACGACCGCATTCTCGACGCGCGCGATACGGGCTTGTTTGCAAAACCTACGTTCGATTTGAATGACAATATCGCCGCACCGTTTATCGCGACTGGAAAAAAACCACGCATCGCAATCTTGCGCGAGCAGGGCGTCAACGGCCAACTCGAAATGGCGGCGGCATTCGACCGTGCCGGTTTCGCCGCGCATGACGTCCACATGAGCGACATCATCGCTGGTCGTGTGTCGTTGAAAGATTTTCAGGCCTTCGCCGCTTGTGGCGGATTTTCCTACGGCGACGTGCTCGGCGCAGGCGAGGGCTGGGCCAAATCCATTTTGTTCAACCCGCGCGCGCGTGATGAATTTGAAGCCTTCTTCAAGCGCAACGATTCATTTGCCTTAGGCGTGTGCAACGGTTGCCAGATGATGAGCAACTTGAAATCCATCATCCCCGACGCAGAATTCTGGCCGCACTTCGCACGCAATAAATCCGAGCAATTCGAGGCGCGCATGGTGATGGTCGAAGTGCAAAAGACATCGTCATTATTTTTTGACGGCATGGTCGGCAGCCGCGTTCCCGTCGTCACTGCTCATGGCGAGGGCCTGGCGGAATTTGCCTCGCGCGAGCAATCCGACACCGCGCAACCGTATGTCGCGTGGCGCTACATCGACAACACGGGAAAAGTCACCGAACAATATCCACTCAACCCCAACGGCTCGCCGCAAGGTTTGTCGTGTATCACCAACCGCGACGGCCGCTTTACAATATTGATGCCGCACCCCGAACGCGTATTCCGCAGCGTGACCAACTCATGGCGTCCCGATGACTGGCAAGAAGACGGCGCGTGGATGCGTATGTTTCGTAATGCGCGAAAGCATTTGGCTTAATTTTATTTTCGAGGAGTTTTGATGAAATATAAAAATATTTATGTCATGTCCTTGTTGTTTGTCGTGTCGTTATTACAAGCTTGTGCCGCACCAGCAATCAACAATAACTCTTTGATTATAAGAAACTATTTTGAAGAGCATTTTCGCTCAGGCATTCTTGAAAACCCTGAGCAGTTGAGTTATCTGACATTACAGAAAAAATATAACGCGGAAGCGGCTGATGCAAAATTGACCGATCGCTCGGACGCGTTTGCCTTTAAGCGATTGCAAAAGGACAAAGCTTCGCTGGCTCAACTCAAGCGTTTTGACCGCGCGCATTTGTCGTCTGCCGACGCGCTTTCTTATGACGTGCTGCTGAATCAGTTGACTATGAATGTTGCTGGCGAGCGTTTTTATTATCACGATTACGTGCTCAACCAAATGGGTGGCGTGCATACCGAGTTGCCCAATTTGTTATTGAACGTGCATCAAATTAAATCCGTGCTGGATGCGGAAAATTATATTGCACGCATGGGCCAATTCAATGTCGCGTTCGCACAGGTTCTCGATAGCTTGAAGCAGCGCCAGCAGCGCGGAATAGCACCGCCGCGCTTTGCAGTGGAAAAAGCGCTGGATAATATCAAGCAATTCATTAAGCCGGAACCCAGGCAACATGATTTGTTTACTCAATTGCAAAAAGGTGTCAATGCGCTGCAGGATGCCGATGCTGCTACTAAAGTACGTTTACTCGCTGCGGGCGAGCAGGGGATGAACGCTTCGGTCTATCCGTCCTATCGCCAATTAGTGGCGCATCTTGAGGCTTGGTTGCCCGAAGTTAAAAATAATAACGGTGCTTGGGCCTTGCCGGATGGCGATGCTTACTACGCTCATCAATTGCGTGAAAATACCAGCACCGACATGACACCGGAGCAAATTCATCAGCTTGGTTTAAGCGAAGTCACGCGCATTCACGCCGAGATGCGCCCGCTGCTGGATAGCCTCGGCTATCGCGGCGGTAGTGTCGCAGTAGATATGAATAAAATGGATAAGGACCCGGTATCGAAGTATGCCGACAATTCCGACGCCGCCAAAAAACAAGTGCTCGCCGATTACACAAAAATTGTCGATGACATCAATCAACGCATCGCCGGTTCGTTCGACATCTTGCCCAAAGCCAAACTTGAAGTGCGCGCCGTGCCGAGTTATCTGGAAGCCACGTCGCCCGGTGCGTATTACGACGGACCGGCGACGGACGGCTCACGCCCCGGCATTTTTTTTCGCAATCTGTTTAGCCTGGACGACATTCAGAAATTTGAAATGAAAACCCTTACCTACCACGAAGCCGTGCCGGGCCATCATTTTCAGGTGGCGTTAGCGCAAGAGTTAGACCTGCCGATGTTCCGTAAATTTAACGGCAACAATGCCTACATCGAAGGTTGGGCGCTATACGCCGAGCGTCTTGCATCGGAGCTAGGCGCATACGAGAACGATGCGCGCGGGGACATCGGCCGCTTGTATGACGAATTATGGCGTGCCAAACGCTTAGTCGTCGATACCGGTATTCATCACAAACGCTGGACGCGCGAACAAGCGATCGCTTATATGGCCGACAATCTGGAGCCGAGTCTCGATACGGTGATAGAAATCGAGCGTTACTTCGTTTGGCCCGGCCAGGCCTGCGGCTACAAAATCGGTCAGCTTAAAATTTTGCAACTGCGCGACAAAGCGCGCCAAGCATTGGGCGATAAATTTGTGATTAAAGATTTTCATAATGTTGTGTTGACCAATGGCTCTGTGCCACTGACGATTCTCGAGCAGTTGGTCGATCAATATATTGCGAAGAAACTGGCGGCTTGAGGACGCGTGAAAGTAGATGGGTTGCACCCATTCTACATTTTTCGGATAAAAAAACGGGCCA
>JBEEJL010000248.1:0-9732 GCA_041169175.1 Pseudomonadota bacterium
GCAGATCCTTCGCGCGGCTCAGGATGACAGGGGTTTATATTTGCTGACACTAAATGGATAATGCAGCATGTCTAATTATCCCTCCGGTCCCATCCGTCTCGAAGACTCAATAACTCATGGCGCACAATCTGGCGCTGAACTCTTCATCGTCGAAGGCGATTCCGCCTCCGGCGCAGTGACTGCGTTGCGTGATAGAAAACTGCAAGCTGTATTGCCGATGCAAGGCAAACCACTCAACGCGATTAAAGCCAGCTCAGCTAAAGTCGCCGAGTTCCCGTTGTATCAAGCATTGATCGAAGCGCTCGGCGCAGGCTTCGGTGACACATTCGACATGAAAAAAATCCGTTACCAACGCATCATTTTATTATTCGATCCCGATGCTGATGGTATTCATTGCAGTGCGTTGATGCAAATTTTTTTCTATCGCTGGATGCGGCCATTGTTGGAAGCTGGCGCAGTCGAATCGGTGCGCGCACCGCTGTACGAAATTACCTGCGGTGAAAAATTTGCGCCGGTGTACGCGTTCTCTGATGATCATTACCTCACGCTATGCGAACGCCTGCGTGAAAAGAATTTCAACGATATCCGCAGTCAACGTTATCGCGGGCTCGCGGGTATCAACCAAACTACACTTGCCGCAACATGCATTCATCCCGCCACGCGCAAGACACGCGTGGTCAGCTTGGATGAAGTGGAATTGGCTTTACAGGCGCTTGGCGGGGCATAAAATAGTTCAATATAATCAATAAGTTATAATAACGCCATATAGGGCACGCTCTGGTCAATAATTGGCGTATTCCAGCACTTCTTGTCCCATCAATACGCATTCACCGGGAATGCGCGCATAGAGCAAGCGCAGTCGATATTGGCTTTTATAAATGTTTCCCCATAGCTCTAACACGTCGAGTCGTTGCTTTTTATTTGCCGGGTTACGAATTGGCGCCAGCACATTTACGGTTTTAGCGATTTCGATTTGGTTAGCGGAACTGAAATGAAACGCCAATAATTTTTCTGCTTGTTCTGTGGCTTGCTTGGTGCAGCGATGCAGCGGTGCGGCATAGCCCGCACCGCTCAAAAAAAATAACATGACACAGGCGGTGCAAATAAGGGCGTAGCGCGGCATTAGAATTTTCCATTTGTTTGAACGAAAGATTATCGCTCACTTTTTCTTTTTCTGGCGAGCTACACGTGGGGCACTCTCATACCAAATGGCTTTAGTGCGTCTGGCCCATTCGATACGCGCGGTAAGGCCGATCACGCCGCCATTTATGGCGCGGGTAATTTTTCTGATGTCATCCTCGTCGGCCAGCGCATTGCAGCCTTTTGCCGTCCACACCGCCGCTGCTATTGCCACACACCATTTGGCGCTGATGACTTCATCCGGTAATGCAACGAAATCCGGCGCGGCAGGATTGACCTTACGCACAATGTCGGTCACTTCGCGGTAACTGTCTTTGCCGGTGAGTTGTAACAAGCCACGTCCGCGATACGTGTAACCATCGTTGCGGCCGGTGTTGCCCATGCGGCCCGCATACACTTCGTTGGCCAGTTTTTGCGGGTTGTAAGCATAGGCCGCAGGATCAAGCGGGCCTCTCGGTTTGAAGCGCGATGGCCACACCACCGCCAAGCGTTCTGCGCTGTAGTTCAGGTTCTCGAATTGCACCGCCAGCCCCAGCGACTCATGCAGTATTTGCGCCATGAAATGCGCCACGCGCAAGGGCGAGTCCGATATTTTATGCTGATCCAAAATAACTTGGCCATTTAGAAACGCAGCGCGATAACTCGAGCGAGCGTTCGGCGCAATATGCAGTATTTGGTTTAGGTTTACGCTAACGGTCATGACCTTGCTCCTTTATTCAGCAGGCTTGCTGGTATGTGCTATAACCAAAACGACATGCCACATGACTGCGGCTGTTCATTCAATCTAGATCAGCTCGGCTGACTTATCAAGGTTAAGAATCGTATTGAATCAGCATAGCGAGAAAAACCGTACGAATTAAATAAAGCGATAAAGGGAGCCCATGCCTAAAGCCAAGAAGCCCACCGCGACAACGATCCAAACGACGGCCAATAATCGACGCTTTGACGCGCGACCCGATCGACTGGATTTTCGCGACTTGCCCTATCGCCCGCCGCTCCGATCTTTGCCGCCGGACTATCCGCTCGATACCGATGTTCGCCGTTTTATCGGCTCCTATATTGCTGAGGGCTTGGTGCTCAATCAAGGCAATCAAGGCGCGTGTACCGGCTTCGGTCTTGCCTGCGTCGCCAACTATCTGTTGTGGACGCGCCATCTGGAAACCAAAAGCAAGCATGCGTTTGCACCAGTCAGCCCGCGCATGCTGTACGAGCTGGCGAAACGCTACGATGAATGGCCGGGTGCAGATTATGATGGGTCGAGTTGTCGCGGCGCATTGAAAGCGTGGCACAAGCATGGCGTATGTAGCGAGCAAGGCTGGCCGTATAAGTTGGATAGCGATGGCAATCCGGTGTTTATTCGTCCGCAAAAAAAATGGTTGCAAGAGGCGGCGTTACGCCCGCTAGGCGTTTACTATCGTATTGATCGCGCCTCCATCGTTGATATACAGGCAGCCATTTTTAATATCGGCGCGGTGTATGTTTCCGCCAATGCACACGATGGTTGGGAAGCGCTGTCGCATCCGGGCAAAAAAACTGCGCCGCCGACTCGACATAAAGACTTGCCCAGCATTAAACCGATCACCGACAAGAAAAGTCTGGGCGGGCATGCCTTCGCTTTGGTCGGTTACAACGAGCGCGGTTTCATCGTGCAAAATTCCTGGGGCACCAGTTGGGGCGCTGCCGGATTTGGTATTTTGCCCTATGATGATTGGGTGATGCACGGCACCGACGCGTGGACTTGTGCGCTGGGTGTTCCTTTGTCTTTACACAATGCGAGTAGCGGCAACGCGCAGCCGGTTATCTCTACCCGCTGGCGTGTCGGCAGCGGCCGTTCACTGACTCAACTCGGGCGTGATACGCGCGGCGCTGACAACCCGGCCAATGATCCGTGGCCGATTAATCACTCGTTTAATTTCAAACCCTATCAACCTTGGACTACCGATGCTGCTTACGAGCACACGCTTGTCACCGGCAATAATGGCGAAGTGACGGCAACTGATTTCACCCGCGATGCGGTGGATGTGGCGGGACTGGTGGCCGAGCTGGTGCGCGAGGCGCCGCAGAAATGGTTCGCCACGCAAAAAGGTAAAACACTTAAATGCGTTATCTACGCACACGGTGGTTTGAATAATGAAGATGCATCGATCAGGCGCATACGCGTGCTCGGGCCCAATTTTGAAGCGAATGCTATCTACCCCATTTTCCTCACTTGGAAAACCGGCGTGGGCGAGACTTTATCTCAGGTCGTGCAAGATTGGATCAAACGTCTGGTGGGTGATGAAGCCGCCGCGTCGCGCAGTATGTTGGATGAACTCGGTGACGCCAAAGACCGCGCGCTAGAGGCCGCGGCGCATACCTTGGGTAAAGGCTTATGGACCGAGATGCACGAGAACGCCGCGCTGTCTGTAAAGCCGGGTCATGGTCTCGACTTGTTGCTGCAAAATTTGATCGGCCTGCAGTCAGATTTGGCTGCAGCGGGCAAGCAGCTTGAGTTACATCTGGCAGGACATTCGGCTGGCGCGGTCATGCTCGGGCACTTAGTGGCGACGCTTGCAGCGCGCCCAGCGTCTAAGCAAAAAGCGCTCAAGATCAAAACCAGCACGCTGTTTGCGCCCGCCTGTTCATTATCGTTTGCCAACCGTACTTATGCTTTGGCCGCCAAGTCTGGCGTGCTCGATCTGGCGACGCTGTCGCTCTACGTGCTCTCCGATCAAAATGAAAAATCAGATGGTTTGCCCACACCGCGCTTGCCTGCGTATGGCAAATCATTTTTATATTTGGTGTCGCGCGCGCTGGATGATGTGCGCAAAATGCCGCTGCTCGGTTTAGAGCGTGCATTGCTAAACCAATATGCAAACGACACCGACCAGTGGGACGAAAACCAATTGAGCGAAATAAAAAACTGGCAGCGGGCGTGGCCGGGCACCAAAGACAAAACACTATTCAAGATCATCAGCACGCCGGAAGTCGTGACCACCCGGGCCATGGATCACGTGAAAGCCACGCACGGCTCGTTCGATAACAACATTAGCGTCATTTCGGAAACCATCACACGCATCAAAGGCAGCACCTTGGCTGCGCCGTTGGAATGGTTGGATTATTAAGCGGTGACGTTATATCGAGTCAGCAGAGGCCCGGTTTTTTTCCTATAATCCATTTGACTGGTTAATGCAGCGAATATTAACCGTAATGAGGCTAGGCCTTACAAACGCCCAGCACACCATTTTATTTTTATTTATTTTTCCGCAACCGCTGTTGTTGCTTTCTGCAGGGGCATTATTTTTCTAAACTTTTTAGGGAGATTGTCATGGCTAAATCCAGCAAACCGTCATCAAGCCTCAAACGTAAAACCAAGATCCATATGTGTTGCGACCGAATATTAACGGGGACTGAAAAAATCCGTGCGATGCAGGCAGCGATCAAGGAAAACAAACATAACGCACCGTCAGTAATGGCGCCGAGCAAAAAATTGTTTGGCGCTTCATCAATGGCGGCACCCGCCAAGATGGCCCTGCTGGCAGGCAAGAAATGGGCAGATGGGAAGACGCTGGACGTGTATTTTATGGATGGCTCTGCCACCCAAAAAGCGCGCGTGAAGGAACAGGCGATGAAGTGGACCAAGTTCGCGAATATCAAGTTTAATTTTTCCGCCAGCAAAGTCAGCGCACAGATACGCATTTCTTTTGTCGCCGACGATGGATCCTGGTCCTATATCGGCACGGATAATCTGGGCATCTCCAAAAGCCAGCCGACCATGAATTTCGGTTGGCTGCGCGACGACACCGATGACACCGAATACGAGCGCGTCGTCGTGCATGAGTTCGGCCATGCTTTAGGCGCTATCCATGAACATCAAAATCCCAAAGGCGGTATCGAGTGGAATCTGCCGGCGGTTTATGCTTACTTTGGCGGGCCGCCGAATAACTGGACCAAGGAAGAGACCGACAACAATGTGGTGGGCAAGTATTCTGTCGATCAACTCAATGCGTCGAAATACGACCCTAACTCCATCATGCTCTACCAGTTTGATGGCGCGCTCATTAAGGGCGGCAAGCCTACTAAACTGAATACACATCTTTCGGCGGGCGACAAACGCTTTATCAAAAAGCAGTATCCTTAAGCTATCTGGTTAAGTGCGAGGGCTGCCACTAATGCAGTGGCGGCCCTTGGTGCGTTTAAATATTTGAATGGAATCAGCCATGGTTTTTTTGCATCGTCATATTTCGGTTTATATTTTTGTTGGTTGTCTGGTGCTTAGTGCGTGTAGTGGTGGCAGCGGTACAACACAAACTGCAGACACCCCCACGCCACCACCGATAACGACCAATACTTTAAGCTTACAAAACGGCCCGACGCAAATTGCCTGTGATGGAAAAACTTTTCCCGAGCAATGGCTGTGGGGTGCGAGCGGTAATGCCGCAGTGGGCCAACCGCAAGCGGCGACCAGCGGCGAACCGAAAATAGAGCAATGGCGCGGCGGAAAATTGATTGCGACTTATGCGCACTTCGGCACTTCCGGGAGTTATTCGGCAGCGAATACTTTTCCCGGTGCGGACCCAACCGGTGGCGCTTTCAGCCGCCAGCCCTATCGTCAATTCGCCGAGGGCGACGAGTATCGAGTGTATCCAGCGGTGTACGAAGGTCTAACACAACAGCCGTGGATCGGCCCGATGGTCGCGAGCTTCATGGGCGTTTCGCAAATGCCGAAGAACATCAGCATTCGCGGCATCACGGTGAACGGCGTGCGTCCGTTGCTGCGCTTGCCGAGCGAAGGAGCATCAAACAACACTCTCGGCCAAAGCATGATCTATTTCGATCAAAGCGAAAATATTATTTTTGATAATTTTGATATTGAAAGTACAGCCAGCAGCGGTGGCTTGGGTAGAGCGGCGATATATATTAACGGCGCAAAAAATCTCACCCTTCGCAATTTACGCCTGCACGGTTTCAAGGCACAAAGCGCTAACGGCATTTTCGGTACGGATGCAAACAGCGGCACTTTACGCCTGGAAAATCTTGAGATCTACGACAACGGCGGAGGCAACGGCCCGGAGCATAATTTTTATATCGGTGCGAGCAGCGTCGATCCTAATTTCACCGTACACCTGACCGGCTCGTATTCACACGACGCGTATTACGGCCATCTGTTCAAATCACGCGCGCAAAAAAATATTCTCGAAGGCAATTATTTTCGTGGCAACGTCGCAGGCGCGCAGCAAGCGGAAAATTATTTGGTCGATGTGCCCAACGGCGGCGTGCTGACCATGCGCAACAACGTGCTGGTGAAAAACGCATCAGGCGACAACAGCAACGGCCTGATGGTTACCTTCAAAATGGAAGGCGCGAGCGATACACGCCCAGACGCCATCACCATCGAACACAACACCTTCGTCGCCCATACGCGCTTCTTTGACAGCCAACAACACCAAGTTGCACCGTATTCATTTTTCTATCCGTCGAAAAATCCTGACCTAGCGGGTTTTCCCGTGGCCAATGTAAAAGTGCGCGGCAATGCCTATATTGGTTTATGCCAGCACTACGGCGCCGAATTAAATTATCGCGGTGTAGATTATGTTGAGGGCTGGTTTGATTTAATCAACAATGATTTCACTTTGAAAGGGCTAGCGTCTGTCGCGCAGGGAAGCGCAATGCAAAGTCCGAGTTATAGTTTTCCGTTGGGCGTTACAGCGCGTAGTGGGAATCAGGCGGGCGGGCGGGATTAAATTTATTCGGACATCAGTTAAAGAGGACAGCGTTGAATACATACCGCTGTAGAAATCTACCCTTAGTAACAATCTCAGCCAGTCCAAAATATATGCATTAACTAATTGTTTTTTAACAATAAATACTAGGCTGTTCAGTTTATATATTTGTTCACGTTACGTGTACGCCCAAATATTCTGAACAAATTAACCGACGCCTGTTCAAAAATAACGGTTGTTCATGTAACATGAACAGAATCATAAACTGAACAGGTCACTGGGTGTCTCTCATGGCCACTACAACGCAAATGAACGAAGAGCGTCGATTGATAGGCGAACTAGGCCGAGCACTTGATACTTTAGAAAAAACGACAGACGTGAAAGCTAAAGTCGTCGCGCTCGAAGTCAATAAAGAAAAAACCTACCAACCAGACGCTGAAATCGAAGTCATGGTTAACGGGACAAAGTATCGTTATTTTGTTGAGGTAAAAGCACATATAGACCGATTAGCTCCTATTGGGCACATAAAAGCACAACTTGACCAATTAGGCGGACGGGGGATTTTGTTTGCGCCTTATATAACGCCAGCCATAGCGAAACAATGTCGACAACTGGGCCTGGCGTTTTTGGATATGGCTGGCAACGCGTATCTACACGAACCGGGGCTACATGTTTACGTAACGGGTGAAAAGCCTGAGGGTTTGCCAAATACTAAAATGGCTACAAGAGGTGGTGGGACAGCGACTGCGCTTAGAGTAATATTTGCGCTTGTATGTGAACCAAAACTTCTGAACGCCCCATACCGCGAAATCGTCGAAGCAGCAAACGTTGCTCTTGGCGCAATCGGATGGATATTTGTTGATCTTGAAAAACGCGGCCTTATCGCAGGCCGCCAAAAAGCACATAATCGTCGTTTCCTAGAGCGAAAACGTTTAACTGATGAATGGGTCACCAACTATCCGATTAAATTACGTCCCAAGCTTCATCCGCGCCGTTTCCGCGCGGAAAACCCTGAGTGGTGGAAACATGCGGACCTTACTGCCATTCGTGCGTATTGGGGCGGAGAAATTGCGGCTAATCGACTAACCAAATATCTCAAGCCAGCAACATGTACTTTGTATATCGAGCCTGATCAGGGCGATGTACTGACTACGTTGGCTTTCGCTAAATTTGTTGTCGCAAACCGCCTCCGCGCTGATCCAGATGGGGACATTGAAATTCTTGATACATTTTGGCATTTGCCCCCTGATCACAATCATCCCGACATCGTCCCGCCCGTCCTGGCCTATGCAGACCTTATCGCCACGCTGGAGCCGCGTAATCTCGAAGTAGCAAAGTTAATTCGCGAGCAATACTTAGAAAATGTTGTTGGCAAAACCTGACAGCCCAATAAATAAGCTAAGCCTCACAGTAATGCGAGAGATAAATAATCTTGCACAAGAGCTTGGCTTTTCTTACTTTCTTTGCGGGGCAATGGCTCGGGACATTCTGTTGCAACATGTTCATGGTATTCAAACCGGGCGAGCAACAGTAGATGTGGATTTTGGTGTCGCCGTGGAGGATTGGGCGCAGTTTGAAAAAATCAAAATCAGTCTGACTGCAACCGGTAGATTCGATCATGATCAGAAAGTAGCGCACCGTTTATATTATAGATATAACACCAATAGCCAAGGATACCCAGTTGACCTTATTCCTTTCGGCGGAGTTGAAACGACCAACCATCAAATCGAATGGCCACCAAGCATGGATGAGGTAATGAATGTTATTGCGTATCAAGAGGTTCTCGCAAACTCAGTCAAAATAGAAGTCGAAAAGGACTTAGTCATTTCTGTTATATCTCTGCCTGGGCTTGCCTTGTTGAAGTTGTTTGCTTGGGCAGACCGAGGTAATAGCAACTCTAAAGACGCTCTCGATTTGGCAATCTTATTACGAACTTACTATGAGGCAGATAACCAAAACCGTTTATTTGGTGAGGAGTCTAAACTGTTCGAAGAAGTTGGATTTGATTTCGATGCAGCCAGCCCACGCTTACTTGGAAAAGATGTTCGGCGCCTAGCATATGCAGAGACTCTCAAGCGGGCAATGGCGATACTTAACGATGAAAGAATGCTAGATCGGCTTACAACACATATGATACCCGGCCATCGTAGATCTGATGACGCTGTTGCCGCAGTCCAACGCCTATTAGAACAATTTAAGGCAGGCCTGTCAGGAAGCTAAGCTTCTGAATCACACATTATTTCAAACTCGCCAAATACCCCGCCACATCCACCATATCTTTTTCCGACAGCGGTTGTGCTGAGCTGGCCATGGTGCCGTCTATGTCTTGTCTTGCGCCGGTTTTGAATCCGCGTAAATGCGTTAATAAATAATCAGCGTGTAATCCGGCTAGGCGGGGGATGTGGTTTTGTCCGCTGTAGTTGGGCATGTGGCAGGAGGCGCAGTGGTTTTTTGCGGCGACGGTTTTGCCGGCTACAATTTTTGCTTCGTCGATTTTGCTTTCGTTCGCAACGAATTTTTGCGCGCTGAAATACGCGCCGATGTCTTGCATGTCGTCGTCAGATAATTTTTCGGCGAATGAATTCATCAACGCGTTAGTGCGGCGGCCTTCGCGAAATTGTAATAGTTGGTAGTAAATGTAGAGCGGCGTTTGTGCAGCGAGTGAGGGATAGGCGGTGTTGGTGGAGTTGCCGTTTGCGCCGTGGCAAGCGACGCAGTTGGTTGATTTGGTTTCGCCCGCTGCGACGTCGGCAGCAAAAGACCGCACAGAAAATACTGCTAATAACACAAAACTGATTACATAAATAAATTGCTTCATCATCACTCCAGCATTAAAAAATCCCCGCTACGACTACTAAGCAACGGGGATTTTACTTCAAAGAAAAACTCT
>JBEEJL010000249.1:0-10190 GCA_041169175.1 Pseudomonadota bacterium
ATTGATAGCGCCTCGATTGATATGGGCTTGGATAAATGGGATACGCATATGAAGGGGCCAGATTTTTTCAATGTAGAAAAGTTCCCGACCATGTATTTCAAATCGACTAAATTAAAGTTTGATGGTGATAAATTGGTAGGCGCAGAGGGCGAATTCACCCTGCTTGGCGTGACTAAGCCAGTGAGTCTTAATGTCACCGGCTACCGCTGCGGCAGCCACCCAATGACCAAACGCGCCATGTGTGGCGCAGATGTGACCACCAGCATCAAGCGTTCTGACTTTGGTATGGGCTATGGATTGCCTGCCGTCGGTGATGACATCAAAATCACGATACCAGTTGAAGCGTTCAAAGACGCTTAATTTGAAATCAGTTGAATTGAAAAAAGCCCGCAGATTATTCTGCGGGCTTTTTTATCGCCGGCGAACGTGTGAGCTTGGCGTAATAAATAGCAGCAAAGAAAAAGACGACGCAGATGATGGCTTCTGCCACGGCGAATTTGGCGGACAAACCTTTGTCACTCCAAGCGCGCACCGCGCCTTCGGTAAAATAAAATAAAATCCCCATCGATGCCCATTGGAACGTATAACGTTCGCCGCGCAAAATCCCGCGCAATGGCAGCAATAGCGGCAACACTTTGAATATCAGCGCAGAGCCGCCGGGGCGCAGAGGTGCTGCAACGGTTTCCCAAGCAAGGCATAAGATAATTAAAGCGATCAAGCTGACGCTGCTCATCACGTGTAACCAAGTTTTCATAGGCCGCTTATTTTGCTAATTTCAGCGCGGTGGTCGCGAGGCGCATACCTAGCGCGATACAGAGTTTTTTCTCGTCTTCGCTAATAGGTTTATCGCTGCCCGGCCCGGCATGATGACTCGCGCCATAAGGTGTGCCGCCGCCGGCGGTGCTGCTCAGTGCCGCTTCTGAATACGGAATGCCCAATATCAACATGCCATGATGTAACAAGGGCAGCATCATCGACGTCAACGTAGTTTCTTGTCCGCCGTGCATCGAGGCGGTCGAAGTAAATACGGCGGCAGGTTTGCCGATTAACGCGCCTTGTTGCCACAAAGCACCGGTGCCATCCCAAAAATATTTCATCGGCGCGGCCATATTGCCGAAGCGCGTTGGTGATCCCAGCGCGATACCGGCACATTCCTGCAGGTCTTTCAGCTCGGCATACGGCGCGCCGCTATCGGGAATTGAGGGCGCTGTCGCCTCGCACACCGCGGATACTTTCGCCACAGTGCGCAAGCGTGCTTTTACGCCTGCGACTTGATCGATACCGCGCGCGATTAACTGGGCCATTTCTTTTACCGAGCCGGAATGGCTGTAATACAACACCAAAATTTCATGCATGACATTCAGCCTTTAATTAACAGGATGCTATTATATCGTCCATTGACGTTCAGCTTGTTCATCGATTTGAAACCCAACCCAAACTTATCTGCCCGCGCTTTATCCACCCGGGATTTTGCACGATTTGTTTTATCGCGTTTCCGGCTCGACCACTGCAGCCAAGTGGCGGCCAGTCTGACTTTCACCACATTACTAGCCTTGGTGCCGCTAGTAACCATAGTGTTGAATATCGTCGGGAAGTTTCCGGCGTTTGCCGGATTGATAGGCAAAGTGCGTGATTTCATCACCGCCAATCTCTTGCCGCAATCGTCCGCCAAGTTAATCGGCGTATACATGCAGCAATTTTCGGATAACGCTTCGCGCCTCACCCTGCTGGGTGGTTTTTTCCTCGCGGTTACCGCCATCATGTTGCTCTATACGATAGATCGCACCTTCAATCGTGTCTGGCGTGTATCGCGGCCACGCCCCTTGCTGCGTCGGGCAATGGGTTACCTTTCAGTTTTGTTAGTGTGGCCTTTGTTTATTGGTTTTAGTTTGACGCTGACGTCCTATCTGTTGAGTTTTTCTCTTGATGCGACTAAAAGTATGCCGGTAGTGAAATTATTTTTGCTCGGTCTTTTGCCTTTGTTGCTCACCACTTTGGCCTTCTCTTGGTTGTATTTTAAAATTCCCAATCGAGCGGTAAAATTTTCTCATGCCTTAATCGGCGGCTTGATCGCGGCCTTATTATTTGAATTGATGAAGCGCGGCTTCGCTGCTTACGTGACTAATTTCCCCACCTATAAATTAATTTACGGCGCATTCGCCAGCCTGCCGGTATTTCTGCTCTGGCTATATTTATCCTGGGTAGTGATTTTATTAGGCGCAGAAATTGCGGCGTCTTTGCACTATTTAGAAGGCGGCGCGTGGAAATCCAATCCGGGCCCAGAGCAGCGTTTATACGATGCGTTGCGCGTGCTGCATGCGATGCACGGCGCGCAGCAAGCAGGCAAGCGTTATTTGGCGGCAATAGATTTGCAAGTTTTAGTGCCGCTCGGCCTCGACAGGATTGAGCATATGCTGGCAGATTTTACCTCGGCAGGAATTCTGCGTCAGTTGCCGGGGAGCGAACATTACGTGTTATATCAGCCAGAACAAAAAACACTGGCGGATGTATATCGTTTGATTGTGTTAGGGCAAAGCAGTGGGGCGCAAAAACTTTATCCGCCGAATGCGCATTTGCAAAAAATCATGCACAACCTGGCAGACGATAAAACAGCGCAAATGAATACGAGTCTTGAAGCAATATTTTCAGCGATGCCGGCCGTTATACAATCTGCGCAAGGCACAGATTCAATTCTCGGAGAATTCAAATAACTCGAAGCGTAGTGTCTGTTGCAACAACTTGGTCGCGCAAACTTTACGCACTCTGCCGCCGTCTTTGATCGTATATTCGCCCGCCAGAGAGTAGGTGCCCGGCGCAACGAGTAAAGATTCAGGCTGTTGCAGCGCCGGAATAGCCGGCAGCAACATGGCCGACTGACTTTTTCCGTTAATATCCAGCGCCGCGGTTACTAGCACGGCAGCCGCTTTTGGTGCGAGCATTTGTACGCCGAATTCCATACTTTCTTCATCGTCGTCAGACTGTACCCAACGCACGCTTCCGACTGAAACGCCGAGTGTTTGTCCGCCAAAAGAAGATTGGCGTACACCAACGACTTCGCCGACGCTCAGCTCTTGCGCATGCATTGCGTCGCGGCGCAGTTTAAGTCCGCCGGCACTTTGGTTGATCAAGTCGCATTCATTAAAGCTGAAAGTTTCCCAACTGCTGGAAAGTTGTAACGCCGCCATTTTCATAGTGTTGAGTAATGATTCTTCGCTCATAGGAATCGCCGCCTCGCGTACTTTACTGTCCGCGCCGACAAAATAATGCGTGGCCTTCAGGCCGAAACAGATTTGTATTGAGGCCGTAGTTGCCGAGCGGCGGAAAATGCGTTTTGGCGGCGCGCTCCACAATTGCGCTAGACGACGTAGGTGGCCGGAATCTTTTGGGCGCACCACGCCGCTGCGTGTGGTCAGCTCTGCTTGCGAGGCAAGCTTGTCGATGCGGATCACCAGATCATGCGTTTGTAATACCAGATCATGTGTGCGGTCGCGTTCGGCCTGTTGTAGCGCGACCGGTCGCGGCGGCATATCGCTTAAAGTATTCACCGAAAATAATCCCGGCATCGATGCATCAGGCACATAATTTTGCAGTAGTAAAGCGGGCGCGTTGTCGTGAATCACTCGTTGTACTGAGTCTTGCGCGTCGTGTACCAAGTGATAAGGGTCGGCGAGAGCCAGTAATAAGGCTTTCTTGTAAACCAAATGTGGGGTGTCGGAGTTTTCATCTGGTGCGGTATCGAGCAGACCTTCTTGCGAAGCATGCCGATAGAGCTGATGAATTTCGAACCACACGCCAGCGGGCGTGGGGTTGTAAGACCGGTAACTGGTAGTGAGTATGTCGCTTAATGTACTGATAGCGCGACCGACAGGTAAGGCGGAATTACGTTTGGCGCTGAACAATCCGCCTTTGGCGCTTTTATCCAGCAGCGCGAGTTTGTAGGCGTAGCTGGTTTCGATCAACATTTCGCGCGCGAGGGCAGCGGCTTCGCGTGCTTTAGTCGGCAAGGGCAGCGCAGCGCCGGTGAAATCATGGCCTAGCTCTTCTTGCAGAATCACGACGTTGGGGTAAATGATTTCCATCAGACGCAAACGATCTTCGTCAGTTAGCCTGACGCGATTTAGTTCTGCGAGCGAGCGAGTGAGTGTGCGTGACGCTTCGAAAATCTGCGTCATGGGCAGCGCGTCAATCCAGGCTTGCACTTGTCGCGGGCGCGTCTCAGGCGCAACCGTGCTAGAAGGATCGATAGTGGGTACGGAAAGTTTTAGTGTCATAGGTTGTTGATTTATTTTTGCAAAGCCAAGCGTAGTATCGCCGTGAGTGCTATAAAAAAAGTGATGACAGCCCAAATATACCTGACCTGACACCAAAGCCATATGCCATGTTACACAGGTTTGGCAAAAGTTGACAAATTTGATTTATAATCATAGCCTTGCACTTGAGACTTAAAGATAGAGGTTAAAATGAACAGAGGGTGGATGAAAAAAACGTTATTTATTACACTTTTCCTGCTTTGCGCCGGTAGCGCTTCGGCATTTGAGTTGTTAGATCCGCAGGGCAAAAAGATCAATCTGAGCCAATATAAAGGCAAATGGGTAGTGGTGAATTTCTGGGCGACATGGTGTGCGCCGTGTCTGGAAGAAATTCCTGACTTTAACGCGCTGTATGAGTCGCGCAAAAAAGCTGATCTCGCTATGTTAGGCGTGGCGATGCATTACACCGAAGTGAAGCAAGTGATAGATTTCGCTAATCGTTACAAGATGGCCTACCCAATGGTACTCGGTATGGATGGCGGACAAGGCGAGCGTGAGTTCGGTTATATGGATTCGATGCCGACGACTTTGCTTTACGACCCGGAAGGTAATTTAAAGCACAAGCGTCGTGGCTTAATGCACGGCGAAGAAATTATTCGCTTGATGGAAACCGGCAGAATAGAAAAAGATTAGTTGGTTCGAGTGCTCGTCTCGTTCAGTGCCGTACGCGAGACGGGAATATCCCAGCTGCGTTTCCACGCTGCCAACACCATATTCGGATATTCCGGTCGGCCCAAGCTGCCGTTATAGCGACCTAATGCGCGATACAAATTGCCGCGTTCAATATCCAGGTAATGACGCATGATAGTGCAGCCAAAACGTAAATTGGTACGCAGATTAAACAAGCTCATGTCCGGCGTACCGATGTCTTTTACCCAGAACGGCATCACCTGCATATAACCACGCGCACTCGCGTAGGACACGGCGTATTTTTTGAAGCCGCTTTCTACTTGGATCAAGCCTAAAACCATTTGTGGATCTAAACCTGCACGCGTGGCTTCGTAATGTACGGTGCGCAAAAAATCTTCCCGTTCTTCTCTGACCGGAAAAGATTTCATCAGCTTGCTGCCCATTGTGTCGAGCCAGCGGCGCTCTTCCGTCGGTGAGCTGAAAATACTTTTGGTCACGCCTTGGTCGCTTACTGCGCGCGATAGATTTGCCCTTACGCTGGCCGATAACATTTCCTGCGTTTGTGTCCCTGCATGGGCGAGCATAGACCCGCCCAAAATCGCGGTTATTGCTAAGTATTTAATTATATTCAGTATTTTATACATTGCCTAATTCAATTTAACTACCAATTTAGATTGTAGATGACTCACAATATTTTGCAGTGACACAGTTAACAATTGCCCCTCGCGCCGTCCTTGATATTCGACTTCGCCTTTTTGCAAACTGCGATCGCCGATAACGACTCGATGTGGAATGCCCATCAACTCGTGGTCGGCAAACATCACGCCGGGGCGCTCGTCTCTATCGTCCAACAACACATCGATGCCGGCAAGTCGTAAATCACTGTAAATTTTTTCTACAGCGGTTTTCACGACTTCACTTTTCTTCATGCCAATCGCGAGCAAGCTGACTTGAAACGGTGCCATCGCCTCCGGCCAAATAATGCCGCATTCGTCGTGGTTTTGTTCAATGGCGGCGGCGACAATGCGCGACACGCCGATGCCGTAGCAACCCATTTCCGTCACTTGCGTTTTGCCACCTTCGTCGAGGAAAGTTACTTTCATCGCGTCGGAATATTTGGTGCGCAGTTGGAATATATGTCCGACTTCGATGCCGCGGCAGAGCTCCAACAGGCCTTTGCCATCGGGCGAGGCATCGCCGCTGATCACATTACGAATATCGACAACTTGTGCAGGCTCAGGTAAATCGCGGCCGAAATTTACGCCGGTTAAATGGAAGCCCTCGTCGTTCGCGCCGCAAACAAAATCACTCATCGCAGCAACGGTACGGTCGGCGATGATGGGTAATTTTAATCCCACCGGCCCAAGGTAACCCGGCGCAGTGTTAAGCGCCGCGCGGATTTCTACCTCGGTGGCCAAACGAAATCCATCAGCAAATAATTTTGTCGCTTTGATTTCATTCAGTTGATGATCGCCGCGAATCAACAGCATCGTCAGTTGGTTGTCGCCGCCCATCACCACTAAAGCCTTCACCGTTTGTTGCAATGGCAGCTTGAGAAATTCACTCACCTCTTCGCAGGTTTTTTTATTTGGTGTCGCAACTTTTTGCATCGCTTGCGTCGAAGCGGCGCGCGGATTTTTCGGCGTAACGCCTTCGGCTAATTCCACATTGGCGGCGTAATCAGACGCCGGGCAATACGCAATCGCGTCTTCACCCGAATCAGCCAGCACATGAAACTCATGTGAGCCCGATCCACCAATTGCGCCGGTGTCGGCTGCTACGGGGCGAAACTTCAAGCCCAGCCGCGTGAAAATGCGCAAGTATGCGTTGTGCATGGCGTGATAGGTTTTTTCCAGGCCCGCCACATCAGCGTCGAACGAATACGCATCTTTCATCATAAATTCGCGCGCGCGCATCACGCCGAAACGTGGACGTATCTCGTCGCGGAACTTCATTTGAATCTGATAAAAATTCAGCGGCAACTGGCGATAACTTTTAATTTCGCGCCGTGCGATATCGCTGATCACTTCTTCATGTGTCGGGCCAAAACAAAAATCGCGCTCGTGGCGATCCTTAATGCGCAACATCTGCGGGCCGAATACATCCCAGCGTCCGCTCTCCTGCCACAACTCAGCCGGTTGAATCGCCGGCATCAATAACTCGACTGCGCCCGCTGCATCCATTTCCTCACGCACAATATTTTCCACCTTGCGCAACACGCGCAAGCCGAGCGGCATCCAAGTGTAAAGCCCGCTGCCGAGTTTTTTGATCAGACCCGCGCGCAACATCAACTTGTGACTGACCAGCTCCGCCTCAGCCGGGGCTTCTTTCATAGTGGAAATAAAAAATTGCGAAACGCGCATGACAGTTCCAGAAAAACTAAAGCTGCCATTTTACAACGGCGGCTTGCGAATCCCTAATTTGAATTGAAGTTTAGAAATACGAGTATGAAAAATTAAATAATATAACTAATTGATTATATTAAAAATTTCCAATCAAACTAAAACGCATATTGCGCGGTTCAACCGGGTGAAAATGAATGTCATCGACCGGCGTGGTTTCGTTTTTCAATTGCGACGAATAAAAATAATCAATGTCGCTGGCTCGGCTATTGAGTAAATTGAAAACGTCGATGCTGGCTTTCCATTTAGGCGTGAATTGGTAACCACCGCGCAGATTCATCATCGTGGTAGGTTTTGAATTTTTGCTGCCGTCTTCTATGAGTGCGCGCGGGCCGAAGTAGCGAAGTTGCAGGCTGCCGAAATAATTGTTTAATTTATCGATGGTGATACCGGCCGAAGCGACCTTGTCGATGGCGCCAGGGATGAGATTGCCTGCTGAATCGTTATCGGTGAATCTGGCTTTTGATCCAGACAAATGTAAATCCATGAGTAGCCATTTATACGGCGTGTAATGCGCGGTCCATTCGACGCCTTGGCGTTTACTCGGGCGTGAGGCTTCGGTGGTGCCTGCGTCGCCAACGAATAATAATTCCGAGTCGAGATTGAGTTGCCAAAGTGACAATGAAGTTTGCAGATTGGGAATGATGTCGCTACGCACGCCCAACTCGCTACCGCGCGATTTCACTAGCGGATTCACTTTATCGACTGGCTGCAAAGTTTTTGGCTCGAGGGTAATCGTCGCGCCGCGTGCGTCATTGCTGTGAAAACCATTGCCAATGTTGACGAAGATTTCTGTCTTGGCCCACGGCCCCGCTGCTACACTGAATTTTGGCGAGACTAGACTTTCATCGGCTTTGCCGGAATTTTCTGCGCGATCGCTTTGCACATTGAAGCGATATTTGTCCGCGCGCAGTCCGATGATTGAACGCAACTTATCGTTCCATTGCAAAACATTTTCCACATAGACGCCGAGGCTGGTTTGTTTCACCGCGTCAGCGCGCGTGAGCTTGGTGCGCTGACGTGCGACGGAGTTATACAGGGCGACATTGTCGATATGGTCGTGGCGTAACTGCAGACCGATTTTGTTGATACTTTCCATGTCGCCGATTTTGCCGAACCATGAACGGCTAGTATTGAGTCCATAAATCACGCGGCTATCGGCTTGCTCGAATTGATCGCCGTTAATCGGGTCGTCGAGAAAATAAGTGAAGTTGGAAAATAAGTTGAGTTGATATTTGATCGCGTAAGTATTGAACGCGAATACACCGTTTTCCCTTTGTGATTTTTGTTCAAATGAAAAACTATAGCGTGAAGTCTCGCCGCCGTCTGTCGAGTCAATCGTGCCAAAGCGATTGAGTGAGCCGTCTTGCACAGCGCGTAAGGGAATCTGGTCGGTGCTGTTCCATTGGCTGCCGTACGCCATGCCGGTGAATGCGTAGCCGTTATCCAGCGTGCCTTGGCTGTAGCGCAACACGCTGTTGAGTTTTTTTAGTTTGCTCGGATTTTGCCACGGGCCATCGTTGTGCACGGCTTCGAGGCCATAGAGCAGATGCCCGCTGTACATATCGGGCGAGGCGGCGAGCAAAGCGCGCAGATAATTATTTTTACCCAGCGTCAATTCCGCAACGCCGCGCTTGAGTGCGTTGGCATACAAAATATTCGCCGCGCCCGCCGAAGCGAAATCACCCGTGTCGGCGTAATAGGGGCCTTTTTTATAATCGACGCGTGACACGAGTTCCGGTATCAGGAAATTTAAATCCGAATAGCCTTGTCCGTGCGCGTGCGTCGGCATATTTACCGGCATGCCCGCGACGAATGTTGCAAAGTCTGTGCCGTGATCGAGATTGAATCCGCGCAAAAAATATTGGTTGGCTTTGCCCTCGCCGCTGTGCTGCGTGATGATCACGCCGGGCACGAATTCCAACACTTCGCCGGGTCGTTGTAGTGGACGCGTCTCAATTAACTTCGCATTCACGCTGCCTTGGCTCGCCGCGTCCGACGTGCCGACGCCGTTAGTGTAATTGCCTTGTACTTCAATTTTTTCGACGACTTCGGTTTCGTGCGCGAAAAGCTTGTTAGAAAATAGTGTAAAAAAAATTAATATAATCAAATAGTTAAGTATATTCTTCACACGGCGGTTCCCAGCACAACAATGTGCATGATTATAAACGTGAATGGGTTCGGATTAACTGGCTGATTGCATCAAACGTGCAGCGCCACAACTTGCGTTTTATTCTGCGTGATCCAATCGCGCAGTAGCGAAATGGTTTTGCATCCTTCGCTACTATTGCCGCTTCGAGCAGGATGCGTGTGTCGGCCGGTTCTTTTTGTGTACGCCTATTTTCCTGTGCTAAATGCAAGGCACTTGCCGCTTCGTTTTGCAGATATAAAGCAAAGCGTGCTTGCTCGCGTTGATGACTGACATCTCCGCGCAAAACGGCGAAAGCTAAGCGTTGCTGTAGATTGCGGGCGCTGGTCAGCTTTGAGCGCTGTGCTGGTTTACGTTGTCCAGCCGTATTGAAATGATAATTGATTAGGCTCGACCGTCCGCTTTAATCGATCGGCGCGCTCATACTGCCTAATTCGCCCCTAAGCCGAAGTACGTTGGCTTGGTAAGCGGACGTTCGACAAAATGCGAACCCACGATTGATGACTGACCAGTGCGGCAGTCAAAGAAGATCGCGGCCCTGGCATTTATTTGAGCAATTTTTTCGACTTCTATACGGCATTCGTGGTGGGTTCTGAAATGTACTCCTTACCTAAGCTCAAATCGTGCGTATACACGAAACGAGGTCCATTCGCGGCGAGTCGTAAGAAATGTACACGAAATGCCAATTTTCCGAAAAGT
>JBEEJL010000250.1:0-3607 GCA_041169175.1 Pseudomonadota bacterium
AAGGTGCGGGCGCGTATTTTTGGGACGCCGACGGAAAAAAATATATCGATTACGTCGGCTCGTGGGGTCCGCTGATTTTAGGCCACGCGCATCCGGAAGTTGTCAAAGCCGTACAAGACGTTGTCGCCAACGGCATGAGTTTCGGCGCGCCGACCGAAGGGGAGTTTCTTTTGGCGCAGGAAATCTGCAAACTGCTGCCGAGCATCGAACAAGTGCGCCTGACCAGCAGCGGCACTGAAGCGACGATGAGCGCGATTCGGTTGGCGCGCGGTTTCACTGGCAGAAATAAAATTATCAAATTTGAAGGTTGTTATCACGGTCACGGCGACGCATTACTCGTCAAAGCCGGCAGCGGCATGCTGACGTTTGGTAATCCGAGCTCTGCCGGTGTACCTGCTGGCGTCACTGCGCATACCGCCGTGCTTGATTACAATAATTCGCAGCAAGTGGTCGATTATTTTAATAAATTTGGCGACGACATTGCTTGTGTCATTGTCGAGCCAGTAGTCGGCAATATGAATTTTGTTTTGCCCGCCAAAGGCTTTTTAGAAACGCTGCGCAAGCAATGCACAAAACACGGCGCGGTGTTGATATTCGACGAAGTGATGACCGGCTTTCGCGTCAACCTGCGCGGCGCGCAAGGCCAATTCAACATCACGCCTGATCTCACCACGCTCGGCAAAGTCATTGGCGGCGGCATGCCGATGGGCGCGTTCGGCGGACGGCGCGACATCATGGCGCATCTCGCCCCGCTCGGCGCGGTGTATCAAGCCGGCACGCTGTCGGGTAATCCGGTTGCAGTGACGGCGGGTTTGACGACGCTGAAATTGATTCAGCAAAAAGGTTTCTATGAAGCGGTCACAACCACGACGCAATCGCTGGTCACCGGTTTAAGTAACGCGGCCAAACAAGCCGGCGTGCCGTTCAGCGCCGCGTCGCTCGGCAGCATGTTCGGTTGCTTTTTCCGTTCTGAAGTACCGACCACTTATGCGCAAATGATGGAATGCGACAAAGAAAAATTCAGCCGCTATTTCCACGGCATGTTGAAGGAAGGCGTGTATCTCGCGCCATCGGCGTTTGAGGCGGGCTTTGTTTCTGCAATGCATACGCAAGTAGAAGTGGATGCAACAGTTTCTGCTGCTGCACGCGTTTTCGCTTCTTTGTAAATCTTTCACCACAAAGGCACAGAGACACGGAGAAGGTCAAAACCAAAATCAACTTAAAAATTCTTTTCTCTTGTTTGTTTTTCTCTGTGCCTGCGTGACTCTGTGGTTCGCTATTAAAAAATACACCAAATGCAACTAAATCCCCCCCAATCCGCCGCCGTACATTATCTCGATGGCCCCTTACTTGTCCTCGCCGGTGCGGGCAGCGGCAAGACGCGCGTGATCACGCAAAAAATTGCTTATCTGATTGAGCAATGCGGCTACGACGCAAAGAATATCGCGGCAATTACCTTCACCAATAAAGCCGCGCGCGAAATGGGCGAACGCGTGGCGAAGCTGATGGGCGGGCCGCAAAAAGGTTTAACCGTTTCCACATTTCACGCGCTCGGCATGCGCATTTTGCGCAGTGAAGCGACGGCGTTAAACATGAAGCCGCAATTTTCCATTCTCGATTCCGATGATAGTTTCGGCATCATCGCGGAAATTTGCAAATCCACCGATAAGAAATTTATTCAACAAAATCAATGGATTATATCAAGGTGGAAAAATGATTTTATTTCTCCGATAGCAGCAGAAAATATCGCCGCGAATGACAATGAAAAAATCGCCGCGAAAATTTATCGGGATTACCAAACCACATTGCAAGCTTATCAAGCAGTCGATTTCGATGACTTGATTCGACTGCCGGTCGAGTTATTCGAGCGCGAGCGCGAAGTGTTGGACAAATGGCAAAACCGTTTGCGCTATTTACTCATCGACGAATATCAAGACACCAACACTTGCCAATATAAATTAGTGAAGCTGCTCACTGGCGGCCGCGGCTTATTCACCGCCGTCGGTGACGACGACCAAGCGATTTACGCTTGGCGCGGCGCGAGTGTAGAAAATTTACGTAATCTGCAAACCGATTTTCCCAATCTGCATGTAATCAAACTGGAACAAAATTATCGTTCCACCGTGCGTATTCTCAAGGCGGCGAATAATCTCATCGGCAACAACCCAAAATTATTCGAGAAAAAACTCTGGTCCGATCTCGGCATGGGCGACGCGATCAAAGTCAGCACCATGCGCGACGATGATCACGAAGCCGAAAGCGTGGTGATGGATTTGCTCGCGCATAAATTTCAACACCGAACTTCGTTGGGCGATTACGCCATTTTGTATCGTGGCAATCATCAAGCGCGCGCGTTTGAGCAACAATTGCGCAATCAAAAAACCACCTATGAAGTCAGCGGCGGCATGTCGTTTTTCGATTACGCCGAAATCAAAGACCTTACCGCGTATTTGCGTTTGATTGCGAATGCCGATGATGATCCTGCATTCATTCGCGCAGTGACCACACCCAAGCGCGGCGTCGGCGCGAGCACATTGGAGATACTCGGACGATTCGGCGGCGAATATAAAATGAGTTTGTTCGAAGCCGCGTGCGACACGAATTTTCAATCGTTAATCGCGCCAAAACAACTCGAACCGCTGCAAGAATTTACTATATTAATCAATAACTTAGAGTTTAACGCGCAAAAGGAATCCGCTGGCTCGGTGCTGGAAGATTTGATCAAACAAATCGGCTACGAAATTTATTTATTCGATAGCGAAGACGCGAAAAAAGCCGAGGTGCGTTGGAGCAACGTGCGCCAATTCATCGATTGGCTGAGCAAAAAAGGCGAAGCCGACGAGAAAAATTTATTCGAGCTCACGCAAACCGTCGCGCTGATTAACCTGCTGGAAAACCGCGACGACAAAAGCAACGCGGTGCAACTCTCGACGCTGCACGCGGCGAAAGGGCTGGAATTCAAGCATGTATATTTAGTCGGCGTGGAAGAAAATATTTTGCCGCACCGCGAATCATTAGAAGGCGTAAAAATCGAAGAAGAACGCCGCCTGATGTACGTCGGTATCACCCGCGCGCAACAAACCCTACACATCACCCTCTGCCAAAAACGCAAACGCGCACGCGAATTCCAAGTCTGCGAACCCAGCCGATTCATCGACGAAATGGGCCGAGAAGATTTGAAATTTTCTGGCGATAATCAGCCGCAAGCAATCGGCAAACAGGAAGGCTCATCACGACTGGCGGCGTTGAAGGCCTTGCTCGACAAACCGCCAGCCACTGTGGAAGATTAAATAATTAAATCGCTTGGCCGAGTTTGCGAAGCCTAAGCATTTACTGCAAAATGATTTTGTATTTTCCCTCTCTGCAGCAAACATTCAAAACCATCACCAGAACAAAGGAAAGCATCTTGCAAGAAAAAACCGGCTTATACATTATCTCCGCCGCCATAGCCGTGCTGTCTATGACGGGCTATCAGGTGTTTATCAAAAAAATACCCGGCGATGTCAATCCGGTGGTGTCGGTGATCGCGATTTATCTGGTGGGCTTGATAGTATGCGTCGTGCTGTTGCCGTTTTTTCTGCCCACCAATCAAATCATTTCCCAGGTG
>JBEEJL010000251.1:0-5242 GCA_041169175.1 Pseudomonadota bacterium
GGCTGGCAATTTGGCTTTGACGATGACGACGATCCTTTTCTGCCTACTTTATGGCAAACGATCGCCCGTGCCTGGGTGTCGGATGCTGCGGCTACCAGCAGTGCGCGCAAGAAAACGCAACACCTGAAACATCTTGGTGCCAACGGCGCTTACCCGGATGAAGTGGCGGTGTATATGAAGTTTAAATCCGGCGATGGAGAATCGTATTGGTTGGATATGTTGCGCCGAGCAGGATTAGCGGATCGGCGTCAGCGTAGCAATCCAACCGACGTGGATCGCCGCCGTCGTGCGCAGTAAGTATTTGATTTTATTAAGTTTTTTTCTTGTTTGTTTGACCTTATTGTTTGCTGTAGTTTTTTCCGGAGCAGTCGATATGTTTGCAGGCAGTCGTCCGAAAAATTTAGGCGTGAACGCAGGCAAACTCAAGCCATGTCCGAACAAACCTAATTGCGTATCGAGCCAAGCGGAAAAATCCGACTCGCATTACATCGCTCCGATTGGTTTTACCGGTTCTTCTGCGGAAACTATTGCTCGAATTAAAAAAATTATCGCGGCTATCGAGCGCACGCAAGTCGTTAACGAAGCGCCGAATTATTTATACGCTGAATTCAAAAGTAAAATGATGGGTTATGTCGATGACGTGGAATTTTTTGTCGATGAAAGCGCGCTGCTGATTCATGTGCGTTCCGCGTCGCGTTTAGGTTATCGCGATTTCAATGTGAACCGCGAGCGCATCGAGGCCATACGCCAACAATTCAGCGCGAAATAAAACCAGCCGCCGCCGTGATATGAGTGATCTCACTCTAAGCAGCAGGAGTTTCCTATGGAACAAACCAAGTACCCAATTGCCCTCGTTGCCAGCAGCACTCCCATCCGAACAAAACCGTCAAATTATCCGCAGCCATTTGCAACAAAAATGCTCGGACGAGACAAGCGTCCGCTCGGTGATCTGTTCGGGCTTACTAATTTCGGCGTCAATTTGACGCACTTGGCCCCGCAAGCGAGATCGGCGTTGAGGCACGCGCACAGCAGGCAAGATGAATTCATTTACATTGTGCAAGGTCATCCCGTTTTGCACACTGATGAAGGCCGGACTCTACTGTCTCCCGGTATGTGCGCGGGTTTTAAAGCAGGCACGGGCAACGGCCACTGCCTGATAAACGAATCCGAAGCAGAAGTTGTCTATCTCGAAGTGGGCGATAGAACCGCTGGAGACGAAGCGAGTTATCCTGATGACGATCTTCAAGCGAAACTGATTAATAGCAGTTGGCGGTTCACTCACAAAGACGGTACAGCGTACTAAGTTAACCACCACCGCGATGAAAATAGCGTTCGAAACGATGCATGAATGCGATGCGTTGCTCGTCGCTGAAGTGTTCAAATAAAAATTCTACCTGCGTGCGCGGTAAACTTAACAGCCCGGTAATTTTACGCACACCTTCAACGCCTAGTGTGATGACGGCCTGACGTTGCTCGGCAAAAATTTCAACAACATTTTGTTTCACCCGCGATTCATACGGCACAATCGCCGCCGGTAGCAGGCGAAAAAAGTCCGCGTGAGAAATGCTCATGTCTTGGGTGAAATGATTTGGATTATTCATATTAATTATATCAACCGCAGCCGCGATGGAAATGAAGATGGAAGTGATGCAAAAAAGCTTCGCGTTGCGCATCGCTGAATTGCTCAAACGAAAACTCTACTTCCGTGCTCGGAAAGGAAACGTGGGCTGAGAGGCGGCGTATTTGTTCTACGCCAAGTGAGATGTTTACGCGTCGTTGTGCCGAAAAAATCTTAATCATATTTGCCTTGATAAGCATGTCGTATGGCGTGATTGCCGCAGGTAATAGCCGAAAAAAATCTGCGTGGGTGATGCCCATGTCGAGTGAGAAGTGATTGGAGTTGCTCATCGGATACATGCAAAGCCTGCAAAAAATCGCCATGAGCTTATCACGGCGAATTTATGTAACTATCTGATTATATTGAACTATTTAACCGCCAGCAATCGGCGGCCAAATGGCTAATGCATCGCCTTCTTTCAACTTTTTTTCATGCCATTCGAGCGGATAAATATACGTCCCATTTAACAACACGAGATGCACCCACACCGCCGGCAATTTATAGTGATCGATAATTTGCGCGATAGTAGTGTGTTCGTCGATCTCGATAGTCGTTTCATTACGGATTGACGGCTGCGGCAAAAAATCCGTCAGCATGGCGTAGAGCTTAAATTTAATTTTCATGCGTTCACAGTTTTACAGTGGATTGTGCCTGTGCTCGTGCCAGATACGCTTCCATTACACGCGTTGGGTCTTTCAATAACGTGTCTTTCCACGGGCCGAGTTTGGTTTGGCTTTGAATCAAGCCGCGCAACACGCCGACGTGCTGCGTGAGGCCGACGCTGGTCGCGCCGACTAATACGTCATCTTTAAATTCCAGATGCATGTATTTGAAATTGGCGTTGTCTTTGAGTTCTACTGATTGCCCGCCTTCTGCGCCCCACCAACGGCCGAATGACGATGAAATCAAGCCGAGTGTGTCGAGCACGTTAATCGCGAGGCTGCCTTGCGACAAGGTCGGCTTGCCGGCCATGTTGAGCGCGGCAATGCGCGCTTGATCGGCCGCATTGGGTTGAATCGCGTTGACTAAGGTTTTGTCGGTGGAGAAATCTTTTGCTTCAGCGACGTCGCCCGCTGCATAAATATCGGCGATGTTGGTTTGCATATTGTTGTTGACCAATACGCCCGCTGCCATTTTCACGTCGGTGCCTTGCAGAAACGCGGTGTTGGGTTTGACACCGGTAGCGCTGATGATTAAGTCAGCGGCAATTTTGTCGCCGGTGCTGAGGTTGGCCACCAAGGCGCCGTCTGCGCCTTTTTCAATCGAGTTTACTTTTGCGCCGGTGTGGACCGCGACGCCTTTTTTCTCGCACCATTGTTTAATCATATTGCCCGCGCCTTCGGTCATCATGCGCGGCACCATGCGGTCGCCCATTTCGACCACGGTGAGTTTCACGCCGCGCGCCGCGAGCGATTCCATAATGATGCAACCGATAAAGCCCGCGCCCATTTGCAATACGCGCGCACCGGGTTTGGCCACCGCCATAATTTTGCGCGCGTCTTCCAAAGTCCAGCAGGGATGAATGCCGGGCAAATCAATGCCGGGAATAGGCGGCGCAACCGGATGCGAGCCGGAAGCGATCAACAGTTTGTCGTAGCTATGCGTTGCGCCGGATTCCAGCGTGATTTTTTTCGCCGCGGTATCGACCTTGCTCACTTTGCCGACCACGTTATTGATTTTCATTTGCGCGAAATGATTTTGGCCCTTGCGCAAATGCGTGCCTTCTTCTTTAATATTACCGATGAGCAAATATGGAATCGCCATGCGCGAGTAAGGCGGCTCGGCTTCGCTGCCGATCATGGTGATGTTGCCAGCGGGGTCCGCCTTGCGCAGTGTTTCGGCGGCGATGACGCCGGTAGGGCCGTTTCCAATGATCACGTAGTTCATATGCTTCTCCTCATAAATATTGTTATGGAAGCTCTGATTAAGTCCGATATCGTCGCAATACGTCGTTGCTCACAAAAAATAGCGTCTTACATATAAACCCATATGCGGCGGCGCTATTTTTTGTTCGCGCACCGGTTTTATAAAAGCGCATTGCTTAGATCTCGAACTTAATCAGAGCTTCCTTATGGTTGCATTGTATCGAATTTCATAAAACAACAGGGGCGGTGATAAGCCGCCCCTGTGTGTTTTGAAGCATCCGCTTTTTACTGCGGTTACATCAGATGTTACAGGCCGAGACGCTGCTTGGTCGCTGCGGTGAGCGTACCTTCTGGTGTCCAACCGCGTACCGCGTAGTATTGCGGCAACATCTTACCTAGTTCAGCCACTTTGCCTTTTGATCCACCGGTTTTGCAAGCCTCGGTAAGCAAACGTTTAGGCAAGTTGTCGTCTTTGGCGGTGAAGCCAGCAGCGTTGTTGAACTCGCGCTCCATGTTCCAGATACGCTCGCCAACCACGTTCAGCTTGTCCATCGACCATTCACCCGGCACGGCGGTTTGCAATTGCGGTTGCAGATCAGCCAAGGTCCAGGCGAAAGTGGTAAATACGCAAATACCAGCAGAATCAAACACAGCGGTCGCGTCCTGAAAAGCTTTGACTAATTCGGCTTTGCCTTCGGTTGCTAATGGATCGGTTTTGACTGGAATACCCAATACTTCGGAAGCGATGGTGTAGCCGCGCAGATGGCAGGCGCCACGGTTTGAGGTGGCGTAGGCTAATCCAATGCCTTGAATCGCGCGTCCATCGTAAGCCGGGAACTCCTGGCCTTTCACCGACATCGACAATTCTGGGTGGCCGTACTTCTCGCACAGACGCTTGGAGCCGAGGCCGATGATTTTGCCGAAGCCTTCGTTAGCCGCGGTCATTTCAACAAACTTGACCAGCGCTTCTGCGGAACCGAATGGCGCTTTGACGCCCATTTCTTTTTCCGTGATGACGCCCATTTCGTACAGTTCCATTACCGCGCCAACCGTCGCGCCGAAGGAGATCGGATCGAAGCCGTCTTCGTTACAAATAAAGTTAGCGTAGGTCAGCGCTTCCAAATCGTCCACACCGTTTGCGCAACCCAAGGCCCATGCCGCTTCATATTCCAAGCCGCCTGAAGCGCCCCAGTATTTCGGGCTGTTCTTGACTGAGAAGTGAGTCTCGTCGATTTTGGAAATACGGCCGCAAGCAATGGTGCAACCGAAGCAAGCCGCATTAGCGATCAGATTCGATTTGCCGTCGGTAGGGCGCTTTTCGATCATGGCTTCTGCCGAGATTTTCGAGCCGCCTTCAAACTGGTTGTCGCGGTGATTACGCGTAGGAGAAGCACCCATTTCGTTAATCACGTTCATCAACACTTGGGTACCGAACTTAGGCAAGCCTTGGCCCGTAACAGCATTGTCGGCTAATACTTTTTTCGCTGCAAAAGTAGCAGCCATGAAAGCTTTGCCATCTTTAACCGCGACGCCTTTGGTACCGCGCACGCAGACTGCTTTCAAATTTTTCGAGCCCATCACCGTGCCGACGCCTGAGCGTCCGGCGGCGCGATGCAAGTCGTTAACCATAGCGGCATACAACACGCCGTTTTCACCGGCACGTCCAATAGACGATACGCGAATTTGCGGGTCTTGATGCTTGGCTTTGATCATGCCTTCTGTATCCCAGGTGGTTTTACCCCACAACCAGGCTGCGTCG
>JBEEJL010000252.1:0-2528 GCA_041169175.1 Pseudomonadota bacterium
AAGCTGGAAAGCTTGAGTTTGTCATAGCTTGCGACGACTTGATTCATCAGGTCGAGCAAATCGCCTTCGTTACCATTTTCAATCACGATAATTTTTTCGTCGCGCGGCGTGGGGTGAAATAAATGTGCGTAATGCGTGTCGAGCACCCATTCCATCATCGGCCACGACATTTCCGGAAAGCCGGGCAAAAAATAATGTGTGCCGACGCTAAAACCGGCGATGCGGTTAAACGGATTCGGAATCATGTCCGCGCCGTGCGGAAAATCCGCCATAATGACGCGCTTGGGAAATGCGGCCTCGCCGAAGCGCGCGACGATTTCTGCTTCTGCTCCTGCGTGGCGCGCAATCGGCACCCCTAATGCCGCCGCCGCGCATTGGCGCGTGTAATCATCCGGCGTCGCGCCGATGCCGCCGAAACAAAACACGATATCTTTTGTGGCGAACGTGCGCTTTAGCGTGGCAATAATACGCTCGGCTTCATCGCCGATATAGTCAGCCCAACTCAATTCCAGCCCGCGAAGTTTAAGTGCGTCGATCACTTTAGCCAAATGTTTGTCTTGTCGTTTGCCGGATAAAATTTCATCGCCGATAATGATTGCGCCGAATGCCATGAGGATTCCTTTTTGTTGATGACGCACCTTACCGCAATCTCTGCCGTGTTTCCACCGCATCATTTTGCGCAACTAAGGCCTATGATCATGGTCAATTATGAGCAATAGCGTATGATATTGTTTAGCTGCAGGTTGATCATAAAGCGTGTAAAACACTTACGCAAAATGACAAAATAGTTAAATTAAATCAATAAGTTATATATTATCCTTATTCACTGATTTTTACTGACTGATCAGGACTGACATGGACCCGCTCATTCTCGCCCGCGTGCAATTCGGTGCCAACATCACGTTCCATATTTTATTTCCGACGCTAACGATTTCCTTAGCATGGATGTTGTTGATGTTTAAACTCGCCTCCAACCGCACTGGCGATCCGAAGTGGATGGAAGCTTACGCGTTCTGGGTAAAAATTTTCGCGCTCACCTTTGCGCTCGGCGTCGTCAGCGGCATCACTATGAGTTTTCAATTCGGCACCAACTGGCCGGGTTATATGCAAACCGTCGGCAACATCGCCGGGCCGTTGCTAGCGTATGAAGTGATGACGGCATTTTTTCTCGAAGCCACTTTTCTCGGCGTCATGCTATTCGGCATGAAACGTGTATCGAATCGCGTACATACTTTGGCCACCGCGCTGGTCACTTTCGGCACCTCGCTGTCGGCGTTCTGGATACTCGCGCTCAACTCGTGGATGCAAACGCCCGCCGGTTACGAAATGATCAACGGCAAAGCGCATGCAGTAAGCTGGCTGGCGATTATTTTTAACCCGTCATTTCCCTATCGCTTCTCACACATGATGACGGCATGTGCGTTGTCCGGCGCATTTCTGGTCGCGGGCATTTCCGCCTATCGCTGGCTGCGCAACGACCGCACACCGAGCGTGATGGCAGCAATGAAAACCGCTGTCTATATCGCTGCGCTTTTCATTCCGCTGCAAATTTTGCTCGGCGATATGCACGGCCTCAATACACTCAAACATCAACCGGCTAAAATCGCAGCTATCGAAGGTATATGGGAAACCGAACGCGGTGCGCCGCTATTATTATTTGCCTGGCCGGATAAAACTGAGCGCAAAAATCATTTTGAAATTGCCATTCCAAAACTCGCCAGCTTGGTGCTCACGCACGAACTTGATGGTGAAATAAAAGGGCTGAATGAATTCAAAGATAAACATCCGCCGGTCGCGCCGCTGTTCTGGGCATTTCGTATCATGGTCGGCACTGGTATGTTGATGCTCGCCGTGTCATGGTTCGCCGCTTGGCAGTTACGCCGCAATTCATCAGATCCTTCAGCGTGGGCAATGCGTGCATTGGTCGCGATGACTTTCTCTGGTTGGGTCGCCACCGTCGCTGGCTGGTACGTCACGGAAATCGGCCGTCAGCCGTATTTGGTTTACGGTTTGCTCACTACCGCCAAAGCCGCGTCCGACGTGCCGGCAACCATGATTGCCGCCACGCTCGCCATGTATCTCGTGATGTATGCCGCGCTGACGCTTGCCTATGTGTCGGTCTTATTTTATTTGGCGCGCAAAGCGGGCTATGCAGGAACAGAAAAAACGGCGGGTGACAAAATAAATAGTCAATGGATTAAACAAGGTGCGTCATCATGAGCGAAATTTCTCAACCCGGCGGTTGGCTGCCATTAGTTTTCCTTTTGCTCATGGGCGTGTCGATGCTCGCCTATGTTTTGCTTGACGGCTACGACCTCGGCGTCGGCATCCTGTTGCGTCGCGCGACCGATGAACAAAAAGACATCATGATTTCTTCCATCGGCCCGTTCTGGGACGCGAATGAAACCTGGCTGGTGTTAGGCGTCGGCATTTTATTGGTCGCCTTCCCAATGGCGCACGGCGTGATTCTCACGTCGCTTTATTTACCCGTCGCGCTGATGTTGATCGGCCTCACGCTGCGCGGCGTC
>JBEEJL010000253.1:0-4339 GCA_041169175.1 Pseudomonadota bacterium
ATGGCCTCATTCTAATATATAGAAGGTTCGCCGGGCGGCCGGGTTTTGAAACGCTTGTGAACAAAGAAGTATTGTTCCGGCGCTTCGCGTACACGGTCTTCGATGAATTGATTCATGCGTGCTGCGTCTTCTTCTGCCGACGCGCCGGGAAAATTGTCCCAAGGCGGATATAAGGTGGTTTGATATTTTCCGTTGACGCGCTTGGTAATGCTGGGGATAACTTTCGCGCCGGTCATTTCGCATAGGCGGGACAGCGTGGTGACGGTCGCCGTCGGCACGCCGAAAAACGGCACGAACACGGAGTCGCGCGGGCCGAAATCCATGTCGGGTAAATACAAAAACGGAAAGCCCTGCTTGAGATATTTCAATACTGGGCGCAAACCTTGCGAGCGCGTGACCAAATGCGGATCACCAAAACGCTTGCGCCCGGCCAGCAAGACTTTATCAAACGCTTTATTTTTTTGTTCGCTATACATCGACACCAATTGCCATTCGTAGCCGACGCGCGCGCCGCCGATGTCGAGGCCGGTGAAGTGCGGCGATAACAGAATGACCGGTTGGCCTCTGAGCGCGTCGAGATGTTCGCGGCCTTGAAGGTCGCAAAGTTCGGTCACACGCGAAGGCGGTGACCACCATAAAACGCTGGCCTGCATGAAAGCGCCGCCGAGGTTTTTGAATAATTGTTGGGCAATGTGCTTGCGTTCAGCCTGGGATTTTTCCGGAAAACACAAGGCAAGATTGGTGCGTGTGACATGGCGGCGACCGAAATAATAAACCAGACCACCGAGAAAACGGCCGATGGCTTCAATGACGGGTAGCGGTAGAAAATGCACCAGCCACATGAAAAATAAGAATATGCGTGTCATGCAGATTTTGTTTCAGTTTCAGGCGGCGGCGAGGCACCTGCAGGTATTTTGTAGCGATTGTAGGCCCACAAATATTGGGTCGGCACTTGGCGGATCAACGCTTCCAGCGCAGCATTGAGTTGGCGCGCGGCGAGATTTCTATCTGCTGAAAACGGTTCACTAGCGGGCGTGAGCCAGACTTTATAACCGCGACCTTGCGGCAAGCGTTCGGCGAAATAATAAATTACCGGCGCTTGGGTGGCATTTTGCAAGCGGCTGACCAGGGTCATGGTGTAAGCCGGTTTGCCGAAAAAATCCGCCCACACGCCCTCGCCGTTGCCGGGCACTTGGTCGGGCAGGACGCTAATGTTGCCGCCTTGCTTCAAGGTTTTCATCAACGTGCGCACGCCCGACATGTCGGCCGGCACCATTTTTTCCTCGCCGCGATCGCGTCCCGCGTCCATGAGTTTTTGTACCCAGGCCATTTTCGGCGCGCGATATAAAAAGCGCGTGGGGATTTTGCTGTCGAGCCAGCGGCCGGCGATGTCATAGCAACCCAAATGCGGTGTGATAAAAATGATGCCTTTGCCGATTTTTTGCGCCGCTTCGACATGCTGCCAGCCGTCGTATTCGACCACCATTTTCGCTACTTCATTTTCCGGCCGAAACCAGGCGATGATTAATTCAGTTAGTCCCTTGCCGGTTTCGCGAATGTTTTGCGACAACAGTTCACGAAAGCTTTTTTCGTTCGGGCCCAGGCCGCTTTGTTGCAAATTGTCGTAGGTCAATTGGGAAAAACTGTGGGAAAACAAATAGGCCAGCAAGCCCAGCGCCGAGCCGATGGCCTGGTTGATTTTGAGGGGTAACTTGGCAAACAAGCTGAACAAGAAGGTCACGGGAGGAGCCAAATTATTGTGGTTTTGCTGGATAAGCAAGTAGTGTTAAAATACAAAGTTGATTCCATTCTGTTTGATTTCATCTAAAGCGAGCAATGATTATGAGCGAATTTCTTTTTACTTCCGAATCCGTTTCCGAAGGCCATCCCGATAAAGTGGCGGATCAGATTTCCGATTCGATTCTGGACGCCATTCTAACGCAAGACCCCAAGGCGCGGGTAGCTTGTGAGACCTTGGTCACCACTGGCCTGGTCGTCATGTCGGGCGAAATTACCACCAATGCCAAAATAGATTACACACCGGTTGCGCGCGAAATGATCAAGCGTATCGGTTACGACAGCTCGGAAATCGGTTTCGATTATCACACTTGCGCAGTGCTGGTTGCCTTTAACCGCCAGTCGCCGGACATCGCTCAAGGCGTGAACGAAGGCCAAGGTTTGGATCTGGAGCAAGGTGCCGGCGACCAAGGCTTGATGTTCGGTTATGCCTGTGACGAAACCCCGGCTTTGATGCCGTTGCCGATTTATTACGCGCATCGCATCATGCAGCGCCAGGCCGAGTTGCGTAAAGATGGCCGCTTGCCTTTCCTGCGTCCCGACGCAAAATCGCAAGTGACGGTGAAGTATGTCGATGGCAAACCGCACAGCATTGATACCGTGGTCGTATCGAGCCAGCATCACCCCGATGCGTCGCACGCACAATTGACCGAAGCCATCATCGAGCAAATCATCAAGCCAGTGTTACCGGCGAAAATGATTAGCGACAAAACTAAATATTTGATTAACCCAACCGGTCGTTTTGTTATCGGCGGCCCAATGGGCGATGCGGGCGTAACTGGCCGCAAGATTATTGTCGATACCTACGGCGGCGCGGCGCATCACGGCGGCGGCGCATTCTCGGGTAAAGATCCTTCCAAGGTTGATCGCTCGGCTGCTTACGCGGGTCGCTATGTGGCGAAGAACATCGTCGCTGCTGGTCTTGCCAGCCGCTGCGAAGTGCAAATTGCTTACGCTATCGGTATCGCCAAACCGGTGAGCATGATGGTCAACACTTATGGCACGGGAAAAATCAGCGACGAAAAAATTATCGAGCTGATCACCAAGCATTTCGACTTGCGTCCGAAAGCGATTATTCAGACGCTGAATTTGCTGCGTCCGATTTATGCCAAGACTGCGAGCTACGGCCACTTCGGTCGTGATGAGCCAGAATTTACTTGGGAACAAACCGACAAGGCCGAACTATTACGCTCGGAAGCAGGTCTGGGTCAGTTGCGTGCAGTAGCGCAATAAGTTTTTCGTATTACCGTTCCGCTGAGGAGCGCTGCAGCTAAGTATTTGATTTTATTGAATTTTTAGCCACGCTCAGCGAAACGCTTCTGCTTTATTTCAAGGGCGCTCCTACTTTTATATGTTCAACGATGCTACGCATATTTTTTAGGAGAGTCACCATGAATGCAGTCGTCAAACCTTCCCACGATTACCACGTCGCTGACATCAAGCTGGCCGACTGGGGTCGCAAAGAAATGAAAATCGCCGAAACGGAAATGCCCGGCTTGATGGCAATCCGCGAAGAATTCGCCAAGGCTCAACCGCTCAAAGGCGCGCGCATTACCGGCTCGCTGCACATGACCATTCAAACCGCCGTGCTGATCGAAACGCTGACCGCGTTAGGCGCGCAAGTGCGTTGGGCATCGTGCAATATTTATTCGACGCAAGATCATGCGGCTGCTGCCATTGCTGTAACCGGCGTGCCGGTGTTCGCTTACAAAGGTGAAAACCTCGACGAATATTGGGATTACACGCATCGCATTTTTGAATGGGCCGATGGCGGTTATACCAATATGATTCTCGACGACGGCGGCGATGCGACTTTGCTGTTGCACCTCGGTACGCGCGCAGAAAAAGACGCGTCGATTCTGAATAACCCCACCAGCGAAGAAGAAATTTGCCTGTATAACTCGATCAAAAAAACCTTGGCGTCAAAGCCGGGTTGGTATTCCAAGCGTCTCGCCGCCGTCAAAGGCGTGACCGAAGAAACCACCACTGGCGTGCATCGTTTGTATCAGATGTTTAAAGAAGGCAAGCTTGCTTTCCCGGCGATTAACGTCAACGACTCGGTCACCAAATCCAAGTTCGATAATTTATACGGTTGCCGCGAATCCTTGGTCGATGCCGTCAAGCGCGCGACCGACGTCATGATCGCCGGTAAAGTCGCTGTCGTTGCCGGCTATGGCGACGTGGGCAAAGGCTCGGCGCAAGCCTTGCGCGCCTTGTCGGCGCAAGTGTGGGTGACCGAAATCGATCCGATCTGCGCGTTGCAAGCCGCGATGGAAGGCTATCGTGTCGTGACCATGGATTATGCTGCTGACAAAGCGGATATTTTTGTGACGGCCACAGGCAATTACAAAGTCATCACGCATGATCACATGAAGAAAATGAAAGACCAGGCCATCGTGTGCAACATCGGCCACTTCGATAACGAAATCGATGTCGCATCGTTGGAAAAATACACCTGGGACGAAATCAAACCACAGGTCGATCATGTCGTATTTCCTGACGGTAAAAAAATCATCATGCTGGCCAAAGGCCGTTTGGTGAA
>JBEEJL010000254.1:0-3033 GCA_041169175.1 Pseudomonadota bacterium
TCTGTATTTAACCTTTAAAACCTTTCACCACAGAGGCACAGAGGCACGGAGAAAACAAAAACTGGCCGTTCATGCTTCATCCCTCCATTCGCCGCTACCGCCTCTGCCCTGCTAAACTGGCGACCTTTAGTTAAGTCCGGTTTTTCATGTCCAGCAGGTTGTGGTTACCCTTAATTTTTTTGGCTTTGTTTGCCTTGTGCATCGGTCTTATGGTCGGCAGCGTCGTCGTGCCTGCGCAAGACATTTTCAGCGCAATATTCAGCCGCGAACCCAGCTTAAACCACGACATTATTTTCAATTTACGTTTGCCGCGCGTAACCACGGCATTTATTTGCGGCGCCTTACTCGCGCTGTCGGGTTTGTTGTTGCAAGTGTTGTTGCGTAATCCGTTGGCCGATCCTTATATTCTCGGCGTGTCCGGCGGCGCGTCGTTGGCAGGCTTGGTCGCGATGGTGCTCGGTGCCAGTTGGTTTATTCTGCAAATGTCCGCCTTTGCCGGTGCAGGCTTGGCGATAGCCTTGGTGTTTGGTTTAAGCTACCGCGCCAGCGGTTGGCGCATTGAAAATTTATTATTAGTGGGGGTCATCGTTTCCGCTGGCTTCGGCGCGCTGATTACTTTATTGCTCACGCTCGCGCCTGCGAACGATGTGCGCGGCATGTTGTTTTGGCTGATGGGTGATTTGTCTCACGCAGATGCGCCGTGGCTTGCCGCAAGCGTGCTCGTCGTGTGCGCTGCGATTACGCTATATCAATCTGCCAGTCTTGATGTGCTGTCGCTCGGCGAGGGTAAAGCAAAATCACTCGGCGTCAATGTTGATTCACTGCAAAGGCTGATTTATTTCTGCGCGGCTGCCGCTTGCGCTGCCGTAGTGATGACGGCAGGTGCGTTGGGTTTTGTCGGGCTCATCGCGCCGCATGCCGCGCGTAAGTTAGGCGCGACCGATCATCGTCGTCTGACGCTAGCCTCGATGTTGATTGGCGGCAGTTTGGTTTGTCTGGCGGATAGCTTGGCGCGCAGCCTCATCGCCCCGCAACAATTACCCGTCGGCGTGTTGATGGCGCTGCTCGGCGTGCCGGCGATGTTATTTTTGCTCACGAGGCGCAGATAATGTTGCGCGCCGACAATCTCGTGCTCACTGTTGCGGGCAAAACGCTGGTGCATAATTTGAATGTTGCATTCAAGCCAGGTGAATTCTGGGCAGTGTTAGGCAAAAACGGCAGCGGTAAAACCACGCTGCTGCATGCGCTCGGCGGCATCGTTGCAACACATTCAAAAAATATTCAATATAATCAAATAGTTATATCAGAATTAACAGGCATCGAACGGGCGCAAAAAATCGGTTTGTTATTACAAAAAGAAGACGCGACTTTTAGCGGCAGTGTGCAAGAGTATGTCCTGCTCGGCCGCTTTCCACATCGCGATGCGGACCAAACTATCGCTCGCAACGCGATGCATGCGACGCAAATCGAGTCGTTGGCCGAGCGTAAAGTAGATAGTTTGTCCGGCGGCGAATTTCAGCGTGCGCGCATCGCACAACTACTTTGCCAGCAGCCAGAGATTTTTTGCCTCGATGAACCGCTGATGCATCTCGACGTCGCGCATCAATATGGCGTGATGGAATGGCTGCGCGAGGTGGCGACGAAACAGGCGAAAACTGTCATCATGTCGATGCACGAACCGCTGTGGACGCTACGCTATTGCACCCATGCGTTGTTACTATTTGACGGGGGCGAAACCGAATCTGGCGCAGTCTCCTCCATGCTTACCGCCGACCGCCTGCAAAAATTATATGCCTGCGATAGGGAAGCCTTGATAGGTTTTGGTATGCTATGACAATGTTACTTTTAGATAATTTTCTATGATCAAAAAACTGATCAATCGCATGTTCGGCAAGCCGAGCAAAAAACCGCTTGGCACCGCGGGCCCAGAGCCGCGCGTCGTGCCGGTTGCCAAACACGGTATTAAACGTGACAAGATCAGTCCTTGTGCCCTGCGCGTCACCGATGGTTTGCAGCAAGCCGGCTTCGCCGCGTTTGTGGTCGGCGGCGCGGTGCGTGATTTGCTGATAGGCCGCGAGCCGAAAGATTTTGATGTCGCCACTAACGCCACGCCGGATGAAGTGCGTCAGCATTTCCGTCGTTCGCGCATCATCGGTCGGCGCTTTCGCATTGTGCATGTCATCTGCGGCAACGAAACCGTCGAAGTCTCCACCTTCCGCGCGCCGCAAGCGGGCGAAGACGATGACGACCAACACGCCGACGAACACGGTCGCCTGTTGCGCGACAACGTGTGGGGCAATATGGCCGACGACGCGATCCGCCGCGACTTTACTGTCAATGCACTATTTTACGACCCGACTAAACAAGAAGTATGGGATTACCAAAACGGTTTGGATGACGTGCGCAAAAAAGTGTTGCGCATGATCGGCGATCCGGCGACGCGCTATCGTGAAGACCCGGTGCGCATGTTGCGCGCTGCGCGACTCGCGGCGAAATTAGGGTTCACTATTGATGCAGCCACGCGCGGGCCGATTGCCGAGATGGCCGACTTGCTGCAAAACGTGCCGTCCGCCCGTTTGTTTGATGAAATGCTTAAGTTGTTATTGTCGGGACATTCGGTTGAATGCGTGCGCCAATTGCGCGCTGAAGGTTTGCATCACGGTTTGTTGCCGATGCTTGACGTGATTCTCGAACAGCCGCTGGGCGAAAAATTTGTGTATATCGCGCTGGCAAACACCGACCGGCGCGTGCGCGAAGACAAACCGGTATCGCCGGGCTTTTTATTCGCCGCATTATTGTGGCATGAAGTATTGGCAGCGCTGCAAGAACATGAAGCCGCCGGGATGAAACCGGTTCCTGCCATGCATGCAGCGATGGATGAGGTGCTCGACGCACAACGTAAAGAGCTGGCGATTCCGCGCCGCTTCGACGTCATCACCAAAGAATTGTGGCTGTTGCAGCCGCGCTTTTTGCAGCGCGGGGGCGGCAAGCCGTATCGATTGTTATCGCATCCGCGTTTTCGCGCGGCCTATG
>JBEEJL010000255.1:0-2825 GCA_041169175.1 Pseudomonadota bacterium
CGGCACGGGACATCCGAGTTATGTGATGAGCTCATCTTTCGCTAACCAAACCATCGCGCAAATCGAATTGTGGACCGAAGCGCAAAAAGGCTCGGGCAAATATCCGATCGGTGTGTATGTGTTGCCGAAACATTTGGACGAAAAAGTCGCGCGTTTGCAATTGAAAAAACTCAATGCGCAATTGTCTGAGTTGAGCGATGAACAGGCGAAATATATCGGCGTGACCAAGCAAGGTCCGTACAAGGGCGATGCATATCGCTACTAATTGCGTCCTGCTGGTTTGTTGAAAATAAGATTCCCTGCGCGCGTCATGTGCGCAGGGAATTTTTTCATAACCATATGATTATATTAAACTATTTAGAATGGCCATAATGTCCAACGCTAAACCAAAAAATAAACACAGCTTTGAATTTTTCCCACCCAAGACGCCGGAAGGCATGGAAAAATTACGCGCTACGCGCAAGCAACTTGAACAACTCAAACCTGAATTTTTTTCGGTGACGTTTGGTGCGGGTGGTTCGACTCGCGACCGCACTTTAGAAACCGTGATTGAAATTCAGCAATCCGGTTTCGACGCCGCGCCGCATTTATCCTGCATCGGTTCGACCAAAGAAAATATTACTTCCGTGCTGGATCAATACAAAAGCAATGGCATTAAACATATCGTCGCCTTGCGCGGTGACATGCCATCGGGGACTTTTTCCGCTGGAGAATTTTATCATGCTAATGAGCTGGTAGCATTTATTCGTCAGCATAGCGGCGATTATTTCAACATCGAAGTCGCGGCGTATCCCGAATATCATCCGCAGGCCAAAAGCGCGACGGAAGATTTGAAAAATTTCAAACGTAAAATTGACGCGGGCGCGAATTCAGCTATCACACAATATTTTTACAATGCCGATGCCTATTTTGCCTTCGTCGATGCGGCACGTGCGATGGGTATTACTGTTCCTATCGTGCCCGGCGTCATGCCGATCAATAATTTCTCCCAGCTTGCGCGTTTTTCCGACGCCTGCGGCGCGGAGATTCCGCGCTGGATGCGACTGAAACTGCAAAGCTATGGCGACGATACGCGTTCGATCAAAGCCTTCGGGCTTGATGTTGTGACTTCCCTTTGCGACAAACTCTTGCGTAACGGCGCCCCAGTGCTACATTTTTATACATTAAATCAAGCAGGTGCGATTTCTACTATCTGGCAGCGGCTGGGTTTATAGACGCAACAAGTTCGCCTTGAGGCATTGTTAACATTGTCTATGGCAGGAATCTAAAAGTGGCGCTCAGGCAGGCTCTACTTTAGACTATGCCTTGCAATAAGCTTGCAAACAGAATTCCCTTATCTTAAAAGAACCCAGGAGGTAATCAACATGTTAGATCTGATTATTCGTGAAGCAGCAGCAAAATTTGGCCTTGGCGACAAAGGCGGCATGATCGTCAGCGCGCTCCTCGGCATGATGTTTAAAAAAGAATCCGGCGGCCTCGGTGGCTTTCTAGAATTGTTTAAGCAAAAAGGTTTGGCCAGCTTAGCCACTTCCTGGCTTGGCGGCGGTAGCGGATTGCCTTTAGGTATCAACTCGACCCAGTTGGAAAATGTCATCGGTGGTGGATTGATGAAAGAACTGGCGACGAAAACCGGTTTGCCGATCGGTCCGATCAGCAGCGCGCTGGCATTTGTATTACCGAATATTGTTCGCAGCCTGACCGCCGATGGCAAAGTGCCGACCGGTATTCCAGCCGCGATTAGTCAATATATGACTGGCGCAACAGGTGCTGGCGTTGCCGCAGCTGGCGCAGCGGCAGCCGGTGCTGCCGCTGTCGGTGCAGCAGGTAAAGCTGCAGTGGGCGGCGCATCACATGCTGCCGCTGCTGCTTCAACCATTGCCCCTGCCGCAGCAGCAGCAGGCGGTGGTTTATCCAAGTGGTTGTTGTTAATACCGCTAGTTTTGGCGCTTGGCTGGTGTGCGATGCGCAAACCGGCTGATGTACCTGCGCCGGTAGTAGAAGCGCCAAAACCTGCTCCAGTAGTTGAAGCACCGAAACCAGCGCCAGTCGTTGAAGCGCCTAAGCCAACCGAAATGCCTGCACCTGCTCCAGTAGCTGAGGCGCCAAAAGATGCCGGCGCCCAATTGGATGCGCTCAAGGCAGCAGGCAATGTCAGCGGTGATGATCTGGTCAAAGCTTTGAACATGACCAATATTCGCTTCGCTACCGGTAGTGCGAAAATCACGCCGGAGAGCATGGACATAGTGAAAAAAGCGGCTGAAACTATCAAAGCTGCGGCTGCGGGGACCAAGATAGAAGTCGGCGGACACACCGACAATGTCGGTAACCCGGCCAGCAATATGAAACTGTCGGATGCCCGTGCCAATTCGGTCATGGCTACGCTGTTTGGTTTGGGTGTAGGTAAGGGCGTGCTAAGGGCAAAAGGTTACGGCGACAGCAAGCCTGTGGCCTCCAACGATACGGTTGAAGGCAAAGCGCAAAATCGCCGCATGGAATACTCTGTAGTGAAATAATGTAGTTTTGGTTTTGAAAATAAAATGGGCCGCTGATGCGGCCCATTTTTTTGGGATAAATTCTGCAGACAACACACCATTCCGTAAATCGAAGAGAGCATAGCTCACCCATCTGCGCCGACGCTATTTTTGCTGCCTATCGGGGGCCGTCGGCGAGCACATGTTTGAGCTACGCGGCGATGACGATTTGAATTGAAGGTGAGAGCGAGGTTGTGCTCGACGCAGCTGGGTCTATAAGAGCGGCGGCAGCAGAAATAGCGCGACAACAAAAACCTAAAAACAAAAAGCAGCGCGGCGGGTTCGCCTTTTTTG
>JBEEJL010000256.1:0-5868 GCA_041169175.1 Pseudomonadota bacterium
GCAGGATTGGATGGAAAAAATCCAGACGCAGAGCGGTGATGGCATGGCCGAATCGTGGCAGAGCTTATCTACGCAAATCGCGCAAAACCCGGAACTGTGGACTGAGCTGCAGAGCCGCTACCTCCAGCAACAAATGTCGCTGTGGATGAATATGATGGGCGTCCCAGTTACAAGCGATTCTCCTGCTTCTGCCGCTCCTGATAAGCGCTTTGCTGCGCCGGAGTGGGACGAATACCCGATGTTTCAATACATCAAACAATCTTATTTGAACGCCTCGGCGTTGATGCTCGAAGCGGCAGAAAAAGCTGACCTCAACAGCGCAGAGCGCAAAAAATTACAATTTTTCACCAAGCAATACCTTGACGCCATCGCGCCGACCAATTTCGCTGTCACCAATCCGGAAGTGCTCAAGCTCGCGCTGGAAACCGAAGGCGAAAGCATCGCCGCTGGTATGAAGCAATTATTGGCTGATATGGAAAAAGGCCGAATTTCCATGACCGACGAAGAGGCATTTGAAGTCGGGCGTAATGTCGGCGTGAGCGAAGGCGAAGTGATATATCAGACGCCCTTGATTCAATTGATTCAATACAAACCGCTGACCAAAACGGTATTCGAGCGCCCCTTGCTGATGGTGCCGCCGTGTATTAACAAATTTTATATTATGGATTTGCAGCCGGATAATTCGTTGGTGCGGTTTGCCGTCGAGCAGGGCTATACGGTCTTCATGATCTCCTGGCGCAATGTGCCGGCAGAAATGGGCAATTTGGTGTGGGACGAATATATTGATGCAGTCATCGAGGCCATCGATGCCGTGAGTAAAATCAGTAAACAGAAAAAAATTAATGCGCTGGGTTTTTGCGTCGGCGGCACGATTCTTTGCAGCGCGCTGGCGGTGTTACGTGCGCGCGGCGAAGACAAAGTAGCGAGCATGACCTTGATGACAGCCTTGCTCGAATTCAGCCAAATGGGCGACATCAGCGTGTATGTAAATCGCGATTTCGTCGCACAAAAAGAAAAGCAATACGCCAAGGGCGGCTTGCTTCCGGGGGCGGAATTAGCTTCGGCGTTTTCCAGCCTGCGCGCCAATGATTTGGTGTGGAATTACGTGGTGAACAATTACCTCAAAGGTAAAATGCCCGACGCGTTTGATTTGCTCTACTGGAACAGCGACAGCACCAATTTACCCGGCCCGATGTTTGCCTACTATGTCAAAAACACCTATCTGGAAAATAATTTGGTCAAGCCGAATCGGCTCACGATGTCGGGTGAAAAGATTGATCTCGGCTCCCTCAATATTCCTACTTTGGCTTTTGCCGCGAAGGAAGATCATATTGTGCCTTGGCGTGCGGCGTATGAGAGCGCCAAATATATCGGCGGGCAAGTGGAGTTTGTCCTCGGTGCGTCGGGCCATATCGCGGGTTCGATTAACTCGGCGAAAAAAAATAAACGTAATTACTGGACGCAAAAAAAATTCATTGCCAACGCTGATCGTTGGTTGGATGGCGCAACCGCTCATGATGGAAGCTGGTGGAACCATTGGATAAAATGGCTCAAGCCGCATAGCGGAAAGCAGACGGCTGCGCGCAGCAAATTGGGTAACACCCATTACAAAACTATCGAGCCTGCGCCCGGTAGCTATGTGAAGCAGCGATGTTGATTGGCATTAAATAATCAAGCGGTATGGCGGTAGTAAAATAATAAAAATACTTAAAACATCAAACAGGAGAAAATAAAATGGGACAGCGCATTGCAGTGGTAACCGGTGGTATGGGAGGTTTGGGCGAAAGCATTTGCACCAAGCTGCATAGCGAAGGGCACAAAGTAGTCGTGACTTATTCGCCTAACAATACCAAGGCTGGCGCGTGGAATGAGGAAATGAAAAGCCAAGGCTATACTTTTTATTGTTATCCGCTCGACGTGACGGATTACGACGCTTGCGCCGCGATGATCGCTAAAGTGGAAAAAGAAGTCGGACCGATCGATATTCTGGTGAATAACGCCGGTATTACGCGAGACATGACGTTTAAGAAAATGACCAAAGAAGATTGGAACGCGGTACTCGATACCAATCTGGGCAGCGTATTCAATATGTGCAAACCTGTGCTCGATGACATGGTCAGTCGTGGCTGGGGGCGCATTATCAACGTGTCGTCAGTTAACGGGCAAAAAGGCGCGTTCGGCCAAACTAACTACGCCGCGGCTAAAGCCGGTATGCATGGTTTTACCAAGGCGCTGGCGCTGGAGGTGGCGAAAAAAGGCGTGACGGTGAATACTATTTCACCGGGTTATATTGGGACCAAAATGGTTACGGCCATTCCGGAAGAAATTTTGAACACCAAAATCATTCCGCAAATTCCGGTCGGTCGTTTAGGCCAACCCGACGAAATTGCTGGACTGATTATTTATTTGGCGTCGGATGAAGCCGCCTTTATTACCGGCGCGAATATTTCAATTAATGGCGGCCAGCACATGTTTTAGTCAAAAAAATACCCTCTCAATAATTTGAGAGGGTATAGAACCTCTATCATTGCGATAAAGGAGGAGGAGAGGGTAGGGCTACTTTTAAAATGCCCTCCCGAATGATCGGGAGAGCTAATCCTTCATCTTGCGACAAAGGAGGAGGAGGCATTTTAAAAGCCCCTCCCGCTTGAGCGGAAGGGAGGCTAAAATTACTTGGCTTTGCGGCCTTTGCTTGCTACGTTTGCAGCTTGTTGGGTAGCGGCTTTGAAGTTAGCTTGAGCCACACCAGCAAATTGCTTGGAAGCTTTGTTCATGTTTTCAACGGCAGATGAACCGGCAACCAAGCCAGATTTCAGAGCGGTGAAAATAACTTCGGAACCGGCTGGAGCGGATTTGGACATTTGATCAACAGATGAATTGATGTTTTTATTGATTTGCGCCCAGTTCTCTTCAGCTATTTTGGTGAATTCGGCTTGTGCTTCAGTGGCCAAGTCGAGCAGATGACGCGTATAACCGCTGGCTTTTTCTACTGCTGATTCGTTCAGCTTGGTGCGCAGAGCGAGCAGGTCTTGCGGGTCTTTAACATCGTTCAGTGCTTTGATGCTTTTGGTGTTTTCGTCGAAGGAATGCTTAGCCGCTTCAACGTTCAGAGCCACGATACGCTCGGAATTGTCGAAAGAAGTTTTGGCAAAACGCACAGAAGCTTCTACTATGGCTTTATTGATGGTGTTAAATTGTTCGGCAAAGTTGTTCATGGGTAAGGCTCCAAATTAGTTTGAGGGTAGGTTTCACAGTGTCGCCGCCCAATAAACTAAAGTTCGATAACTTGGTGCAGCGCAACAAGTACGATTCTAGACAGGTCAAAAGCTTGTGTCAAGAACTATTTGGTGCGGCGCAATATATATTTTTGAGATGGCTACTTTAGTAAAAGTTCAATTAATTCATATAATTACAATTTAGCGTTAAGAGGTTTTCAGGGGAAAACCGTTTATTTTTGTGTCTTGCATCATTAAATTTAGGGGATTTATGGCTACTACCAAACGTGTAATTAAAAAATATCCCAACCGTCGGCTTTATGACACGGCGACCAGCAGTTACATCACGCTGGCGGACGTGAAAAATCTAGTGTTGGATAGCGAGAATTTTCATGTTCTCGATGCGAAAACCAGCGACGACATCACGCGTAGCATTCTTCTGCAGATTATTCTGGAGGAAGAAAGCGGCGGCGTGCCGATGTTTACCAGCGAAATGTTGGCGCAGACCATTCGCTTTTACGGTAACGCGATGCAGGGCATGATGGGCGCGTATCTGGAAAAAAGTATAGGCTCGTTCATCGAAGTGCAGGGCAAGTTGCAAGAGCAGGCGCGCACCGTGTATGGCGGCACAGCGCCGCCAATGAACTCGGATGTATGGAAGCAGTTCATGCAGACCCAAGCGCCGGCCGTGCAGGGCGTAATGGGCAACTATATGGAACAAAGCGCCAATATGTTCCTGCAGATGCAAGACCAAATCCAGAAGCAGACGCGTAATTTGTTTGGCGGTTTCGGTATGCCGGAGTCGGATGCGACGGACAGCAAAACGTCCAAGCCCAAAGCCAAAGGCGAGAAAAAGTAAAGCTGATTAAGAGCACAGCGGTAGGCGAAGTTTTTCTGTATCCTTATAGACTCACTTCACTTACCGCATGGTCGGCCTCACCGGTCGATACACTTATATGTCATCCAGCCCCAAAGTTTCCGCAGCTAAGCCCTTGGTTAAAAAACCATCGGCTAAAATTCCCTTAGTCGGTTTTGTTTCTCTCGGCTGCCCCAAAGCGCTTGTCGATTCTGAACAGATACTCACGCAATTGCGCGCCGAAGGTTACGGCATTTCGCCGACCTACGAAGGCGCAGACTTGGTCGTGGTGAATACTTGCGGCTTTATCGATTCCGCCGTGGAAGAATCACTCGACGCGATTGGCGAAGCGCTGGCGGAAAACGGTAAAGTCATCGTCACCGGTTGTTTAGGTGCGAAGGGCGACATCGTCAAAACCACTTATCCGCAATTGCTCGCCGTCACCGGCCCGCACGCCAAAGACGAGGTGATGCACGCGGTACACATGCATTTGCCGCAGCCGCATGATCCTTACACCAGCTTGATTCCGCCGCAAGGCATCAAGCTGACGCCGAAACATTACGCGTATTTGAAAATTTCCGAAGGCTGTAATCATCGCTGCACTTTTTGTATCATCCCATCGATGCGCGGCGATCTCGTTAGCCGCCCTGTCGGCGACGTCATGCAAGAGGCAGAAAATTTAGTCAAAGCCGGCGTAAGAGAATTGCTGGTGATTTCGCAAGACACCAGCGCTTACGGTGTCGATGTCAAATATCGCACCGGCTTCTGGCAAGGTCGTCCGCTGAAAACGCGCATGCTCGATCTCGCCGCCGCGTTGGGCGAGCTTGGCGTGTGGGTGCGTATGCATTATGTCTATCCGTATCCGCATGTGGATGATGTCGTGCCGTTAATGGCCGAGGGAAAAATCTTGCCCTATCTCGACGTGCCGTTCCAGCACGCCAGCCCGCGCATACTTAAAGCGATGAAGCGCCCGGCCAGCAGCGAAAATAATTTGACGCGTATCAAAGCCTGGCGCGCAGCGTGTCCCGACATCACTATTCGCAGCACGTTCATCGCCGGCTTTCCCGGTGAGACGGAAGATGACTTTGAGATGCTGTTGGATTTTCTGCGCGAAGCGCAACTCGATCGTGTCGGCTGCTTTGCTTATTCGCCGGTCGAAGGCGCGAAGGCGAATGAACTCGATGGGGCAGTACCGCAAGAAGTGCGCGAAGAACGTCAAGCCCGCTTCATGCAAGTACAGCAAGAAATCAGCCGCGAAAAACTCACCAAAAAAGTCGGCAAGACCATGCAAGTGTTGGTCGATGAAATCGACGGCAAAAATGCGTTTGCCCGATCAGCAGCCGATGCGCCGGAAATTGATGGCGTAGTGAAAATTAAAAATGCCAAGGGATTAAAAGCCGGCGAATTTGCGCAAGTAAAAATTACCGCCAGCGATGAGTATGATTTGACCGCCTCATTGTTGGATAATAAATAATTTAATATAATCATATAGTTAGATAAATTCATGACATTCGAAGCTTGGCTATTATTTGCCGTTACCGAAGCGCTGTTATGCATCTCGCCCGGCCCGGCGGTGATGATGATTATCGCAACCGGCCTCAAGCGCGGTACGGGCATGTCGATTTTTTCTAATCTCGGTATTCTTGCGGGCAATACGATTTATTTTATTTTGTCCGCGACGAGTTTGGGCGCGTTGTTGATGGCGTCGTATGAAATATTTTTTTATATTAAATGGATCGGGGCAGCGTATCTGGTTTATCTCGGCGTGACGACGTGGCTGGAAAAAGATTCGATTTT
>JBEEJL010000257.1:0-11465 GCA_041169175.1 Pseudomonadota bacterium
TTGACGCCGCCGGGGATCAGTTGCATGGATTGCTTAAATAATTCTTCGTTACGCGTCATCTTTATTCTCAAATAGTGTGCTGAAATTTTTTGCCGCGTACATGATGTCCTCGGCGTCAAACACCGCACGCACCACGGCCACGGCATCGGCGCCGGCTTCGATTAATTCTGCCGCGTTGTTTACCGTCACCCCGCCGATAGCGACAATCGGAATCGACACGTGTTGCCACGCTTGCTGCAATAAATCGATCGAAGCATGTGCGGCATCAGGCTTGGTGGCCGAGGGAAAAAAGCTGCCGAAGGCGACATAATCTGCGCCGCGCTCTTCAGCTTCAACCGCGCGATCGAGTTGGTTATAGCACGACACGCCGATTATTTTGCCCGGCATTTTTGCGCGCGCTTTGTCGAGCTTATCGTCCATCTCGCCTAAATGAACACCGTCAGCGTTGACCGCTTGGGCTAAATTGACATCGTCATTCACAATGAACAAGGCGTTATAGAGTTTGCATAAAGCGTGAAGTTGCGACGCTTGATCGATGCGCAACGCAGTGCGTTTAGTTTTGTCGCGATATTGGATCATGCGCGCACCGCCATCTAACGCAGCGCGTACATCGGCCAATAATTGCGGCGTGTCTTCGGTTTGTTGCGTGATGGCGTAGAGGCCACGGATGTTTGACGAGGCGTGCATATAAGTATTTGATTTAATTAAGATTTTTATTAATGGCCGGGACGATCAAAAACCTGGTTTTCCAATTTTTCTTCGCCATCTTCTTCATCGCGCGCCCAGAACATGCGATCCGGAATCGATTGCCCCATGCCAGCACGGAAACCATACTTTAGTGATTGCCAAGTATATTCTTGCGCTTCTTTGACGGCTTCAGGAATGTCGAGTCCTTGTGCAATCGTCGCGGCGCAAGCCGAGGCGAGCGTGCAACCGGAGCCGTGAAAACTGCCGGGCAAACGCGGCCACTCGTCGGTGCGAACTACGCCATTTACATCGTATAGTGTGTTGATGACTTTCGGTGTGTTGTCGTGCGTGCCGGTGATCAACACGTATTCGCAACCGCTGGCAATCAAGCGCCGCGCGCATTCGGCCATATCGGGATTATCGTTGTCGTCGCTTTCGTCCAGCGCGAGGCGGCGCGCTTCCATAATGTTCGGCGTGATCAGCGTGCTTTGCGGAATAATCAGTTCGCGCATGGCGGAAATCATTTCTTCGTTCGACAATTCATCGCCGCGACCCGACGCGATCACCGGATCAAATACCAACGGCACGTCAGGATAATCGGCCACCACTTCGGCAATTGCGGCGATCGCCTCAGTGCTGCCGAGCAAGCCGAGTTTAAAGGCAGCGACGGGCATATCTTCCAACACCGCGCGCGCTTGATCGGCTACCCATTCGGCGTCGATGGGATACACATCTTCCACGCCGACGGTATCTTGAATGGTAATCGCGGTGACCGCTGACAGCGGATGACAACCCATGCTGGCAAGGGTTAATACATCGGCCTGCAGGCCCGCGCCACTGCTGGGATCAGTCGCGGAAAAAACCAACACAATCGGGGGAGCAGGAAACATGACAGCCAATCTGCAAAAGTAGTCGAAAAGCTTGATTTATATAGCATTAGCGCCGTATTATCAGGCTGTGGGTGAAGTGGGCGCAAGGCCGTAAAAGCGGACCGGCAGCAACAGCATCCCCCCGCATGTATTCTAACGTAAAACGCCTACTGACACCCTGCCGACCGAGCGGCTGAAGACTTATGAAGTTCAAAACCTGGATGTGCTTGATTTGCGGCTTTATTTATAACGAAGAAGCCGGTTTACCCGACGAAGGCATTGCGCCAGGCACGCGTTGGGAAGAAGTGCCGGTGAATTGGGTCTGTCCGGAGTGCGGCGCGCGTAAAGAAGACTTTGAAATGATTGAAATTTAATATAAATGTGAACTACTGCCTTGTTATCCATCGAACCACCGACTAATCTGGAAGCGGGTTCAAACTCGCTTTTGCTTGCGCCGACAGCCATTTGTCGGCATGTTAGCGGGTCCTTGAGGAAAATCCTTAGATGAACCAGCCCGTACTACTAACCCATTCCGATGCAACTTCCCAAGCGCCCCATTTTGGAGGATATGTGAACGAACCTAAGCCTCTAGCTGGCACGCGCATTATGGTGATTGACGATAGCAACACCATCCGTCGTAGTGCAGAAATATTCCTGCTGCAAGCCGGCTGCCAAGTCGTGCTCGCGGAGGACGGCTTTGATGCCCTGGCAAAAATCACTGACCACCAGCCGGATCTGATTTTTGTTGACATCATGATGCCGCGACTGGATGGCTATCAGACTTGCGCGCTGATCAAAAAGCACAGCAAATATCGTACGACGCCGGTGATTATGCTGTCGTCGAAAGACAGCGTATTCGACCGCGCCCGAGGCCGCATGGTCGGCTCTGATGAATATTTGACCAAACCGTTTACCAAAGAAAGTCTATTGCGTGCCGTACAGGACCACGTAACCCATATTAACAACGCAGCATGAAGGAGAAATGAAAGTGGCAATCAAGAAAATTTTAATCGTCGATGATTCTGAAACCGAACGCGCTTATTTGCACGAAATTTTGGCGAAAAAAGGTTTCAACGTCATTCTCGCCAAGAGCGGTGAAGAAGGCGTGGAAAAATCCAAAACAGAGAATCCTGACCTCATCATCATGGACGTCATCATGCCGGGTCTGAACGGATTTCAAGCCACGCGCACTATCACCCGTGACGATGCGACCAAACATATTCCCATTATTATTTGCACCACGAAAGGTCAAGAGACCGACAAAGTGTGGGGCATGCGCCAAGGCGCGGTGGAGTATATGGTCAAGCCGATTAAAGAAGCCGATTTGCTGGGAAAAATCAGCGCCATCGGCGGCTAAGTCATGGCAGAAAAACCCAGCCTGCGCGAATACCAAGCCGCGTTTGCCGAGCGCTTGAAAGACGCCTCCAATCAGGGGGCGTCGGCAACTTCAATGCTGGGTTTTATGGCGGGCGGAGAAAACTGGTTGGTTGATTTACAGCGCGTAGCGGAAGTGTTGCCGGTAGCGGGTGTTGAGCCAGTGCCGCTCACGCAAGACTATTTTATCGGCGTGTGTAATGTGCGCGGCAATCTTTATAGCGTCATCGATTTTGCACAGTTAAACGGAAAAGCGGCAGTCAAAGCCAGCGCGGAAAATCGTTTGTTGATTCTGCCTAAAGATGCGATTCATGGCGCCTCGATTATGGTCACCCGCATGGCCGGTTTGCGTAACCCCGATAGCTTCAAGGCCGAAGCGCCCGCTGCAGGCGCGAAACCCTGGGTCGCCGCTGTTTTGCGCGACGCCGATGGGCAGCCTTGGTATGTGCTCAACATCGAAGCGCTGACCAAGCAGCAAAAGTTTCTCGACGTAGCGGCGTAAGCTGCAATAAAAAATTCAATATAATCAATAGTTTATAATTTGAGACCTGATGAATCATGGCATTGAAATTATCTAGCAAAAGCGGCGGGACAAAAGCCGGGGGCAAAATAAGCGGCTTGTTTGGCGGGATGGATATCGGCCGCGCATTTATTTTGATTGGCTTGTTATTTTTAGTGCCGGTAGCTTTACTTATTTACAACACTTATCAGCAAAGCCAGGCGGATCTCAGCTCGCTCGCGAAAGAGAGGGAAGGCGTCAAATACCTTGCTCCTGCGCGGGAGCTGTGGCGTCAAATAACGCTACATCGCGGCGCATTTAACCCTTTGCTGAATAATGATGCCGCAACTGTCGCCAAGCGCGAGCCTGTGCGTAAAAAAGTAGAAGAGCAAATAGCCAGCCTGACAAAAACCTTGACCGACAAGGATCAAACCTTGGATTTGGGCGAGGAAATTAATAATATCAATAAGTATTGGTCCGAGCTAAAAGCCAATATTGAAAAAATGGACGAGCCGGAAAATTTTTCTGCGCATAATAAATTGCTCGATCAAATTCAGACCATGACCGTCACCGTCGCCGACGCTTCTACCTTGACCCTGGACACCGCTCTCGACAGTTATTATCTGCAAGACACGTTCGTCAACCGTTTGCCTGCAGTGCTGACCCAAATAGGATTGGCCCGGCGTTTGGCCGGTGAGGTAGCGGCAAAAAAAGCTGTCGGCCTTGAAGACAAACTCACTTATACCAACTTACAACGATTGTTACCGCTGGTAAGCAACTCGGTGGCAGACGGTTACAAACGCGCGCTCAGCTCTAACGAACAATTGTCGGCGAATATTGGTGGTGAAGTCGGCTTAACGAATTCCTCGATGAAAGACGTGATGGAAGTTTTAAAAACCCGACTTTTTGAGACGGCCAAAATTGATATTTCTACCGATGAAGTACGTAGCTTGATCAATAAGAATGCCGATTCGGTTTATGCCATCGGCGATAAAACGCTGATGCAACTGGATAACATTCTGGCGCAACGTTACTCGGCTGTGCAGAAAAAATTCTACACCACACTCGGTCTGGCCGCGCTGGTATCGTTGCTGGGCTTGGCCGGTTTGGCTTTGTTGGCGCGCGGCGCTATTCGCAACGCCAAAGCGCGCGATGAACAATCGAAAAAAGCCGAAGCCGAAAACAAAAAAAACCAAGCGGCTATTTTGCAACTGCTGAACGAAATGGGTAGCTTGGCTGACGGCGACCTCACGGTAAAAGCGATGGTGACGGAAGACATCACCGGCGCGATTGCCGACTCGATGAACTACACGATTGAAGAGCTGCGCGTGTTGGTGAAAGGCGTCAACGGCGCATCGCAGCCCGTGACTGACCGGACTAATCTTGCGCAACAAGTATCCGAACGTTTGCTCGATGCGACGGATAGACAGTCGCGCGAAATTGAAGAAACCACAGCGCAAGTGTTACGCGTGGCGCAATCGATTAATCAAGTGTCGGTCAACGCAGGTGAGTCGGCGAAAGTGGCGCAACGCTCACTGGAAGCGTCGGAAAAAGGCGCCGGCGCCGTGCAAAACACGATCAAAGGCATGAATGAAATTCGTGATCAAATTCAGGAAACCTCCAAGCGGATTAAACGTCTAGGTGAATCGTCACAAGAAATTGGCGAAATTGTGGAATTGATTGCCGGTATTACTGAGCAAACCAACGTACTGGCGCTCAACGCGGCGATACAAGCCGCGTCAGCCGGCGAAGCCGGGCGCGGATTTTCCGTGGTGGCGGAAGAAGTGCAACGCCTGGCGGAACGCTCTGGCGAAGCAACCAAACAAATCGGCGCGATTGTAAAAACCATTCAGGCCGATACGCATGATGCAGTGGTCGCAATGGAAAAAAGCACGCAGGGCGTAGTGGAAGGCGCACGGCTGTCCGATTCTGCCGGGCAGGCGCTGAGCGAGATTGGTCAAGTGTCCAAACAATTAGCCGCGTTGATTCAGTCGATTTCCAAAGCCACCATTGATCAAGTGAGCGCGACCAACGGCGTGGCAAAAAATATGCGCGACATTCTGAGCATCACCAAGCAAACCACTGAAGGCACCAAAGAAACGGCAGATTCCGTACTCGACTTAGCAACACTGGCAGGAGAATTGAAAGGGTCGGTCTCCGGCTTCAAGCTGTAAGCTTGCCGCAGATACTTACACTATGAGCGCATTGCATCAGGAATTCGATGTCGGCCTATTAGGTTGGGTCAAGTCTGAAATTGGCGTGGCCTTGGCCAACGCCACGCAGAGCTTCGACCGCTTTTTGCAGGACCCGCGCGAGGGTGCGGCCTTGCAGCCGGCCAGCGCCAATTTGCATCAAGTATCCGGCGCCCTGCAAATGATCGGCCTCGATCCGGTTGCGCGCGTATCCGAGCAAATAGAAGCCATTGCCAATGGTTTGAGCAAACGTGAGATTAAAGGCTCCGCCGCGACCGTCGATCTGTGTAAAAACGCGATGGTCGCCTTAGGCGACTATTTGGAAACCTTGCACGCGGGCGAGCCCAGTGTGCCGTTGAAATTATTTCCGGTGTATCGAGAGTTATGCAAAGCGCGCGGCGCTGAGCAAGTCAGCGAAAGCGATTTGTTCTATCCCGATTTATCGTTTCAGCCGCCCGCCATCATGCCCGGCCCGCCGCTGAGTAAAGCCGAACACGTCGCGCTGATACAAGATTGTCGTTCAGAATTTGAAGCGGGCTTGCTCGCCTGGATACGCAAGCCGAACGAAGCCAACGTCAAGCCCATGCGCGGCGCAGTGGACAAGATTGAACTGACGCAAGCGAAATCCAGCAGCCGTGGTTTTTGGTGGATGGTCGGCGGTTTTCTCGACGTTATTGGCGCCAGCGACAATTCACCTGCCGCCAAGCTAGCTTGCTCGCGTATCAATATGCAAATGAAGCGACTGGCCGACGGTTCAGATCAAGTCGCTGAACGTTTGATGCGTGATGTCTTGTTTGTGGTGGCCCGCGCTAAACCCACCAGTGCACGCGTCAAGGAACTGCAGTTCGCCTACAAACTAAAAGATTTATTGCCGCCGGAAGGCACGGCGACAACCTACGAGCCACCTAAAATCGAACTGTCGTCTTTATTACGCGACATGCGCGAGTTGCTGGCCGGTATGAAAGAAGCATGGATTAAATTTACCTCTGGCAATAAAGCCTCGCTCGGTATTTTTATTGAACAATCAGCGCGTCTGCGCGGGTGGTCGGACAAACAGCCAAACAAATCGCTCACCACGCTGGCCTATAAAATAAATGCCCTGGCAATCGAGTTACAACCGCGCGAGCAAAGCGTCAACGAATCGGTTGCGCTGGAAACCGCGACAGCGTTGTTGCTGATCGAAAAAGCCGTAGAGAGCCATAACAAACTCGGTGAGGAATTTGATGCGCAAACGCAGAGCATGCTGGCGCGTCTGGATGCAGCGTTAGCAGGTAAACCCGCGCCGGTAGCCGCAGCAGGCGAAGCCGATTTGCTCGACGATATTTCGCGCAAGGCGCAAGAAAAATTGGTGTTGTCGCAAGTCGGTCAGGAAATCCACAATAATTTGCATCACATTGAGCAGGTGCTGGATGCGTATTTCCGTAATCCGTCTAAACGCCCTGCGCTCGCAACCTTGACGCCGTTTCTGAATCAGGTGCAAGGCGCACTATCGATGCTGGAACAGACTGACGCCGTAACGGTGGTCAAAGGTTTGCGCGGTCGCGTTGAAATATTAGCCAAAACGGATGCGCCTGCGTCGAATGAAGATACCGACACCGTCGCCGAAGCGATGAGCGGTTTAGGTCTTTACATCACAGCGCTGCAGCAGGGCCAGGCTAATCGTGAACAGATTCTCGCGCCGTTATTGTCGCGTCTGGCGTCCGGTAAACAGTCTTTGGTTAAAGCGCCAGAAGAGGCGCCGAAACGCATTGAAGATGGCGTAGAAAAACAAAAGCAGCAAATTGATTGGTTGTTTGCCGAATGGCAGCGCGCGCCGACCGACGCACTCAAGCGCGAACAATTGCGTAACGCGGTAGTGGCATTACAACAAGACGCGGCGTTGGTATCCGACGCCAGCCTTAAGTTGAATGCGGGAACTGCGCTTACCCAGCTCGATCAAGCTTCTATTGATGCCGTCGCGCTGGGGGAAACGATTGCTGCCATCAATGGCAAAGCCGTGCAGATGCAAGAGCCGTCAACCCAAGTGTCGCGCATGGTCAATGCGCCCAAAGCAGAAATCGACGCAGAACTGTTAGGCATTTTCCTTGAAGAAGCGACCGAAGTATTAGGTACGATTGATCATGAGTTGGCTACGCTGCGAGCAGCCAACCAGAATAAAGATGCACTGACGACGATACGTCGGGCTTACCATACGCTCAAAGGCAGCGGACGCATGGTCGGCTTGACCGAGCTAGGTGAAGTGGCGTGGCAAGTTGAACAGGTCATGAATGATTGGCTGCAGGAAAATAGGTCGGCTACGCCGGGCTTGCTGCGTCTGATTCGCGACTCGCATCAAATGTTCAGCACTTGGGTGCAAAGCTTGAACACGACCGGCGCTGCCGATGTGGATAGCCGCAATGTGATTCGTCTGGCGGAACAACTTAGAGCAGGACAAGAGCCGGCAGAAGAAAAAGCCGCCGAAAAAGAAAATATGATTCAAATCGGCGAGCTATTTTTGGCGCCAAGTTTTTTTGCGATTTTCCAACGCGAAGCGGGCGAACATTTAGTCACGCTGCGCACAGAATTGGCAAAGCTGCGCGTTACCCCAGCAGGCGGCATCAGTCATGAATTCATGCGTGCCGCGCATACGTTGGCAGGCATATCGCGCACGACTGGCTTTTCCGTGATTGCCGACCTCGGTACCGCGCTGGAAAGTAATTTGCATGATGGTCTTGAGCACCCAGCGACTTATTCGGCGACGCAATTGCAGGTGTTCGACCTGACCGTTGATCGATTAGCCGCGATGGTGGATGACGTTAACACCCGTCGCGCGCCGGAAGCCGCGCCGCAACTGATCGCGCGCCTGAATGCGCAACTCGAAGTGGCGCGCAGCGAACGCAATTCGCAAGAAGCGGCCGTGCAACGTTGGCAAGCGCCGGTGCATACGCCTTTATCCACGCCGATTCCTGACGTGCCTGATTTACCGGCGACGCCAAATTTCGCGCGCTCCGAAGTGACGCGGCCGAAAGTGTCCGGCAATACCGTAACGAATATGGCCGCAGCCGGTTTGGTCGCGGGCGCGGCGGGGCTTGGTGCTGCACCAACGAATAAATCGCAACCTATTGATTTAAATAAGAATTTAGGCTCAGATGATCTGACTGCGCCGATACCCACTATTAATCGTGACAAGGCGCATCTCGTGTCAGCCTTGTCGCCGAGTGCAACGCAGGTGTCGCGCTCGCGCGTCGGCGCGCCCGATGATCGACGCCAGATTACCGACGATATTGATGCCGAACTGATTCCGATTTTCCTCGAAGAAGCCGCAGAGTTATTGCCACAAGTCAATGAAGCTTGCCGCGCATGGCGACTCAATCCGACGGATAAATCGTTTGCTGAAGCCTTGCGTCGCCATCTGCATACACTGAAAGGCGGCGCACGCATGACGGGCGCGATGCGTCTGGGCGAGTTGGCCCATATTCTTGAATCGCAAACGGTGGCATTGGAAAGCCAGAACAAGCTTAACCCGGCCAAGCTGGATGAATTGCAGCAAGGCGTTGATCGTTTTAGCGCGTCGCTTGAGCGGATGCAACAAGGTGATTTTGAGCCGCCACTAGAAGAAATCGCCCTCGCGCCAGTAGCAGAGGCAGTTGCCGCCGTGCAAGTATTGGGCATTGTTGCGGCAGACGGCTCGGCGCAACAAGCGCTGTTGCGTGTTCGCGCCGATTTGATTGATCGTTTAGTCAACGACTCGGGCGAACTCGCAATCTCGCGCTCGCGCATTGAAACCGAATTGGTCGGCTTTAAACAATCACTGATTGAATTAACCGAAAACGTCGCACGTTTGCGCACGCAATTACGCGAGTTGGAAATTCAGGCCGAGAGCCAAATTCAATCCAGCGTCACCATGCAGGGCGCCTCCAAGTTTGATCCGTTGGAACTGGATCGTTTCACCCGCATGCAAGAACTCACGCGCATCATGGCCGAGAGCGTCAACGACGTGGCCACCGTGCAGCAAACCTTATTAAAGAGTCTGGATGAAACCGACTCTGCCTTGACGCATCAAGCGCGCTTGAATCGCGATTTGCAGCAAGAGTTGATGAGCGTGCGCACCGTGCCGCTGAATAACTTGGCCGATCGTTTGTATCGCCTGGTGCGCGTCACCGGCAAAGAGCTGGGCAAAAAAGCCAATCTGGAATTGCGCGGCGCGCGCGTGGAATTGGATCGTAGCGTGATGGAAAAAATCATCGCGCCGTTTGAACATTTACTGCGCAACGCGATTTCGCATGGATTAGAAATGCCGGAAGCGCGCGTCAAAGCAGGTAAAGCAGAAATCGGTGAAATTGTGCTGGACGCGAAAAGCCAAGGCAACGATATTGTGCTGACCTTATCTGACGATGGCGCAGGCTTGGATTTCGCGCGCATTCATGAACACGGCGTAAAAATGAAATTATTAAATGTCGGCCAGCGTGCCAGCGACGCCGAGCTGACGCAATTGATTTTCTTGCCGGGTTTTTCTACCAGCACGGAAGTCACGCAATTAGCCGGTCGCGGTGTCGGCATGGACGTAGTGAAAAACGAAATCATGTCCCTCGGCGGACGCATTGAAGTGACCTCCGCGCCGGGCAAAGGCACGACCTTTGTGATTACCTTGCCGCTTACTTTGGCCGTCACGCAAGCGTTGATGATTAATACCAGCTGCCGCTTGTTCGCTATACCGGCAGTGATGGTGGAACAGGTGCAGGAAATTCGTCCTGACAATCTTGCAGCCTTGTTTGCCAAAGATCATTTTGAATGGCAAGGCCGCTCGTTTCCGCTACACATGCTGTCCGGCTTGCTCGGCGAAGAAGCCAAGCCGCTATCCGGCCTGACCAAATATCCGCTGCTCTTGCTTAAGAGCGGTGTGGCGCAAGTCGCCGTGCTGGTCGATGAAGTCGTCGGTAATCGCGAGGTCGTGGTAAAAAATATTGGGCCGCAATTGGCGCGTTTGGCCGGCGTATCCGGCGCGACGGTTATGGGTAACGGCAAAGTCGTGTTGATTATTAACCCGGTCGAATTGGCGCGACGCCATGCCGCGCTCAAAGCGCAAACCACCGCGCCGGTGCTGGAAATCGCCAAACCCAAACGCGAACCGCGCGTAATGGTAGTCGATGATTCGCTCACCGTGCGCAAAATTACCAGTCGTTTATTAGTGCGCGAAAATTACGAAGTGCTCACCGCCAAAGACGGCGTCGATGCGCTTCAGCAACTGCAAGAAAATATTCCCGACGTCATGTTGCTCGACATCGAAATGCCGCGCATGGATGGTTTCGAATTGGCGCGGAATATTCGCGCGGATAAAAAACTCGCAGGCATTCCGATTATCATGATCACCTCGCGCACGGCAGAAAAGCATCGCAACTTCGCGCTCGAACTCGGTGTCAATGAGTATCTGGGCAAGCCGTATCAAGAAGATGAGTTGCTCAGATTGATTGCCCGCTACGTCAAACACAGCGCCGCGCATTAATTTATACACATCGAAATACTCAATATAATCATATAGTTATATGAAGCGTGATATTGATCTTGCGCTCGAGTTAGTGCAGCGCACGCAAACCGATTTGATTCGCATTCCGCGCCGATTGAAGGCCGACCGTTTTCGCGCCCACAGTTGTCGCCTCGGCCAATACAATCGTCTCACCGACACCATGCATCTCAACGAACGCTATTTGTGCGAGCTCGATGATCACGCCGCGCGTGATTTGCTCGACACCGTGATCCACGAATTACTTCACGCCAATTCTTCATTGTTCAAACAATTGCGCGATACTTTTTTTCCCCACCCGGATATTTATACAGAAGCGCATCGACGCACCGCCTTGTTAGTGG
>JBEEJL010000258.1:0-4627 GCA_041169175.1 Pseudomonadota bacterium
CAGTCCGTTTTCTTCTTTCTTGAATTCCTTCGGCATGCCGCCGTTGACCTTGCCATCCTGCTTAACGCCACGGAGGAAAGGCACACCCTGCAGGTCGCCCTTGAGGGTGTAGCTCCACTGATGGTAAGGGCAAACGAGTTCCTTCTTGTTGCCGTGCCGCTCTCGGCAAAACTGCATGCCGCGGTGCGCACAAACATTTTCGACAACATTGATGCTGCCGTCCTGATCGCGCACCATGATGACCGAGCGTTCGCCAATCACTGTGCGCTTAAAGTCGCCCGGATTAGGAATTTCGGCCTCCAGGCCGACGTAGCACCAGTGCCCGTGATAGAACAAGCGCTCCAATTCGCGTTTGTACAGCGCTTCATCGGTATAAGCCCAGAATGGAATGCGGCTTGATCCTTCCGACTCCCAAACCGGTTTGATGGGGAATACAACAGGAATGTCATTCATATTTTTCTCCTATTAGCTCGACAACTCGATCCTAATTATCGTTTCTTTATTCAATTCAGCAAGCTTAAGTTCCACTTGGATAAAAAGCATCTGCATAAATGTGGTCCGCTAACGTCCCTTTTTGTTTGACCAGCATGGTCGCCGCCTCCACCATGGGCGGCGCGCCGCACAGATAGGCACGCCAACCGGCCAAACTGCCCCAATCCTGCGCGATGGCGTCAGTAACAAATCCGCTTCGCAGCCTGGGATTGTCATTGCCTGCGGTAATCACTACGTGAACATTCAAATTGCTATGACTGGCAGCCAGCTCATCCAACCATTCAGTGCCATAGAGATCTTCTGGAGAGCGCACGCCGAAATACACATGGATATCGTTGCGCATGTTGCCGTTAAGGGCGCCGCGAATAATCGATAGTACTGGGGCCAGCCCAGTGCCGCCGGCAACACAAAGCATGGGGCCGTCATGCTTGGTGCGTAGATAGGCCGTTCCCAACGGTCCGGCCACGCGCACTGTGTCACTCACTTTTAGTTGGCTGGCGATGTGACTGGTCACGCGGCCGTTGGGTACTAGCCGGATATGAAATTCCAATTCAGCATCGTTAGGAAGCCCCGCCATTGAATAAGGTCGGATGTGCGAAGGTGTAAACTGTAGCGTAGCATATTGGCCAGGTGAAAATTCCAGCGGTTTAGCTGCTTGCAGGCGTATCCGCTTGATATCGTGAGTCATGTCCTCCATGGCCACCACCGTTGCCTTAATGACTCGCGCTGGATGCACTACCACTTCATCGGGTTCCGGGATTTCGATCACGCAGCTGCCAGTCAATACGCTCATGCAAGCAAGGATATATTGCCCTTCATCGGGATCAGTGATCTTGGCTTCGCGACCGGTCTCCAGCACCTCGCCTTCAAGCACTTTGCAACGACAGGTACCACAACGGCCGGCCATGCAGCTATGCGATATCGGAACATTGTTTTTTTGCAAGGTTTCAAGCAGGTTAGCGCCCGGTGTTACCGGCAAAACACGACCTGAAGGTTGAAGGACTAATTGCATGACTCGCCTGGCTGATTCACACACACGCGGTGAAGTTGGCTCAGTATAGAAAATAAGCTAAACTAAAAAAATAGAATATTATGAATAAGCAAAATAGATTTTATGAATATTGGAAAAACGTATGGACCTTAAAGAAGTCGATTTAAATCTTCTATTGGTTTTTAATCAGCTATTTATCCATAAGCGTGTATCCGTTGCGGCGCAACACCTTGGCTTGACTCAGCCTACGATTAGCAATGCCTTGAGCCGCCTACGCAAATTGCTTGACGATGAAGTGTTCATGCGAACCTCAAGAGGAATGGAACCCACACCTTACGCCATTCAGCTCGCTGAACCGATTGCATTTGCACTTCGCACGATCCAGGAAACATTAAGCGAAAAGTCGGATTTCGACCCAGCTACCAGTAACAAAAAATTCACCCTTGCCATGACAGATATTGGGGAAATCTATTTTCTGCCAAAGCTGCTGCATAAACTTGCGCAAATAGCGCCTAGTGTGACGATCAGTACCGTGCGCAATGCCAGTATCAACTTGAGCGAGGAAATTGAGGCTGGACGCATCGACCTAGCCATTGGTCTGCTACCGCAACTGAAGTCTGGTTACTTTCAGCGTCGCCTGTTCAAGCAGCGCTACGTCTGCATGTTCCGCAAAGGACACGTGCTCGACAAGGGAAAAATCAGCATAAAGGAATTCGCCAGTGCGCAGCATGTGGCCGTCGTTTCGGCAGGCACCGGCCATGACAAGGTGGATGAATCGATCGCGCGCAAGGGCATCAAGCGGAATGTATTGCTGACAGTCCCGCATTTCGTCGCCGTAGGCCATATTTTATCGACGACTGACATGGTAGCAACCGTGCCAGAACGATACGCGCTCAAGTGCTTGAAACCATTTGGGCTTTGCTATGTGCCTCATCCTGTTGCACTGCCTGAAATCGGAATCAACTTGTTTTGGCATGCCAGATTTCACAAGGAGCCAGGAAACCAATGGATTCGGGGAGTGGTGTTCGACACTTTTTCCGACTAGACCCAGCACCAAACTCTCTCGCTTCAGGTGGTTTCAAAAAACTAATTGGCGTGCCGCAACATATTTATACTCAGTCAACATAGTCTCAGCAAAGTGTGTCGGATTGAACAATGTCTTCACACAAGTTGACGCATTTTGTTAGGCCATTCGCCCTTCCCCCTCTTGTTTGCAGTGCAATAGTTTGCGGTATGCTCCTTGCTAAATAACTTACTGTCGGGCATGGCATCGCAATATTGTTCTTTGTCTAACCCGATAGTTTGTTCGGCAGAAGCTTTGCTGTTTTTACCACCTGAAAGTCAAGTAACAAAAATTATTCACTTTGATTTTTAAATAATATTTCTAAGGAGGATTACATGGGTTTATTAACAGCGTTAGGTATCGTGATTGGTCTGCTGGTGGCCGTTTGGGTATATGTTTCCGTGGGCATACCAAGTCTCGGTTTAATTGTCTGGGTTGGCGTGATTGGCTGGGCGTCGTTTTATGCAGCAGGCGGCGGTATTGCCGGGTTGAAAAAAGCGGCGGTATGTAATGTCTTAGGCGCCATTATTGCAGCAATAGCCGCTACATTGGCGGGCGCAATTGGTGGCGGATTGTTTACGCTGTGCGCCCTGCTCGCTATCGCGGTGTTCATCATGTGCGTCATGGCTAAAGTGGACATCCTCAGCTTTATTCCTGGCTCGTTCCTCGGTGCTGCGGCGTTTTTCGGTTCCGGCGTAAAGTTGGATGCCACTATTGCCATGTTGCTCGTGTCTTTGGTTTGCGGTTCAGTGCTAGGTTATATATCTGAGGCCGGCGGCAAGTCGATCGCCAAAGCCTGATTCAGTTTTTCTGCTTAACAAAAAAGCCGCTTAAAGCGGCTTTTTTGTTTTGTATTGTTTTAATTAACTATTTTTTGCAGCTTAGAGATATGGGTCGTATGTTATTCTTCAGCCATGCACGATATTCTATCCGTATCCAATCTTTCCAAAACTTACGCCTCCGGCTTTAGCGCGCTCAAGAGCGTTAACTTAAGCATTCGCCGTGGAGAAATTTTCGCCCTCCTCGGACCCAATGGCGCAGGCAAAACGACGCTGATCAGCATCATCTGCGGCATCACTAATCCCAGCAGCGGAACCGTTCTCGTGGATGGTCACGACATTTTGCGCGACTATCGTGCCACCCGATCGTTGATTGGCCTGGTACCGCAAGAGCTGACCACCGATGCCTTCGAAACGGTATGGGCGACGGTATCTTTCAGCCGTGGTTTATTTGGCAAACGCGCAAACCCCGCGCATATCGAAAAAGTCCTCAAGGACTTATCTTTATGGGAAAAGAAAGACAATGCGATTCGCACTTTATCCGGCGGCATGAAGCGCCGCGTGATGATCGCCAAAGCGCTGTCGCATGAACCGCAGATACTATTTTTGGATGAACCCACAGCAGGCGTGGACGTCACCCTGAGGCGCGATATGTGGGATATGGTGCGTGGCCTGCGCGAAACCGGTGTGACTATCATCCTCACCACGCATTACATCGACGAAGCCGAAGAGATGGCAGACCGCATCGGTGTCATCAGCAAAGGCGAAATTATTCTGGTGGACGACAAAGCCGCACTGATGCGCAGACTGGGCAAAAAACAACTCACTCTACAACTGCAACATACGCTTCAAGGCTTACCGTCCCAACTATCTGCCTATGATTTACAACTAGCCGAAAACGGCAGTGAATTGACCTACACCTACGACACACAGGGCGAACACGTCGGCATCTCGGAATTACTCAAAGACCTTGGCAATGCAGGCATCGAGGTCAAAGACCTCAGCACCTCGCAAAGCTCGCTCGAAGATATTTTTGTTAATTTAGTCGAAGGTAAGCAATGAACCTCCCCGCCATCCGCGCCATTTATGCCTTTGAAATGGCGCGTACCTGGCGCACGGTGATGCAAAGTATCATCTCGCCAGTTATTTCTACGTCCCTCTATTTCGTCGTATTCGGCGCAGCCATCGGTTCACGCATAGCCGAGGTCGAGGGTATCAGCTACGGCGCGTTCATTGTGCCCGGCCTGGTCATGCTATCGCTGCTAACGCAGAGCATCTCCAATGCGTCCTTCGCCATTTACT
>JBEEJL010000259.1:0-5319 GCA_041169175.1 Pseudomonadota bacterium
ATACATCACCCAAATACAATTCCATTTTGCTCACATCCAGATCATCGACACCAGCGTAACCAATCGCGGCGAGAATGCGGCCGAGGTTTGGGTCGGAAGCAAAGAACGCGGTTTTCACCAATGGCGAATGCGCAATGGCGAAAGCGATCTTGGCGCATTCGTCTTCATGTTTGCCGCCTTCGACTTGCACCGTCATAAATTTCGTCGCGCCTTCGCCGTCGCGCACGATGGCTTGCGCGAGTTGAATCGACACTTCGGTTAAAGCTTCTTTCAGCGCGATGAATTCTGCGCTGTTCGCGTCAGTAATTTGTTTGCCAGTTTGCCCCGTCGCCATGACGATGAAGGAATCGTTGGTCGAGGTATCGCCATCGATAGTGATGCGATTGAACGAACGGTCAGCCGCGTGTTTCGTGATGTCATTTAATAATGCTTGGCTGATGTTGGCATCGGTGGCGACAAAGCCCAACATGGTCGCCATGTTCGGATGAATCATGCCCGCACCTTTGCTCAAGCCAGTGATGGTAATCGTGTCGCTGCCGATGTTGATTTGGCGCGAGACTGCTTTCGGCACGGTGTCGGTGGTCATGATCGCATGGGCAGCGTGAAACCAGTTATCAGGTTTTTGCGCGGCGATGGCGGCGGGCAGACCGGCGATTATTTTCGGCAAAGGCAACTGTTCCAGAATCACGCCAGTGGAAAACGGTAATACTTGTTCGGGTTTACAGCCCACCAACTTCGCCACTTCCGCGCACACGCTGCGTGCATTGCGCATACCCTCGTCGCCCGTGCCTGCATTGGCACAGCCAGTGTTGATGACTAGCGCGCGGATGTTGCCGGATTTCAAATGCTCACGGCACAGCGTCACTGGCGCGGCGCAAAATCGATTTTGCGTGAACACGCCGCTCACCGTCGCGTTGGCGGGCAAAGAAATCACCAGTAAATCTTTTCGGTTGGGTTTTTTGATGTAGGCTTCGGCGAAACCGAGAGTCACGCCTTTGACGGAGTGTAAATCAGCAGCATTTAACGCGGGAAGATTGACGGGCATGAATGTTCCAATGAACAGAGCAAAGGAACATTTTAGAGCATCGCCCTCTCCCGGGATAGGGGCGACTTAAAGAGAGCGGATTTTGTTCAGCGTCGCGGTAGTCGAGCGCGCATGCAAAAACGGAATGGAATACACCTTGCCGCCCCAGGCTTGCACTTCTTTCGCGCCAACGATTTTTTCCGTGGACCAATCGCCGCCTTTGACCAACACATCGGGTTTCAGCGCAAGGATCACATTCAACGGGGTATCTTCGTCAAACCAGGTTACCAGCGACACGCATTCGAGCGACGCCATCAGCGCCATGCGGTCTGGCAAAATATTGATCGGTCGATCATCGCCTTTGCCTTGGCGTTTGACCGATGCATCGGAATTCAACGCGACGACCAGCGACGCCCCTAATGCGGCTGCTTGTGCGAGATAAGTCACATGGCCGCGATGCAAAATATCAAAACAGCCATTGGTAAACACCAGCGGCCGTTTAATATCGCTCAGACGTGAAGCAAGTTGATCGGGCTCGCAGATTTTATTTTCAAACTCAGGTGCGGAAAAATTCATGCAGGCTTCAATTCTTTACGAAAACGATTAAGGTCGGACACAGTGTCAAATGTGCGCTCAAATAAGCTGGAGAGATTGCGCAAAATGCCGCCTACTACCCGTGCTTCGCATTCTTTGTCGAATTGTATCTGTTTATCCAGCCAGTGTTCCAACCATTCCGGGTCGGGCAGGCGGCTTTGTACCGTGTCATTGGGGAATAGCTTTTCACTCACATGCAAATTAGTTGGGTGCAGTGGTTTGCCGCTGCGGCCGCTGCTCGCCATCAGCACGCCGACTTTGGCGAACGAGGCACGGGCGACGTCACCCGATTTTTCTATCGCGCGCTTCATATATTTTAGATACGCGCCACCGTGGCGTGCTTCGTCTTTGGAAATTAATTCGTAGATTTTCTTAATCAACGGCTCAGTATGCCACTCCGACGCGCGACGATACCATTGCGTTAATCTAACTTCGCCGCAAAAATGCAGCATCAAGGTTTCTAACGGCGGCGCCGGGTCGAATTCGAACCGAACGGCATGTAACTCTGCTTCGGTCGGTGCCAGCTCGGGCCGGAAGCGACGCAAATATTCCATTAATACCAGCGAATGTTTTTGCTCCTCATAAAACCAGATCGACATGAAGGCAGAAAAATCACTATCGTCCTGGTTATCGCGCAAAAACATTTCTACCGCTGGCAAGGCGGACCATTCGGTAATCGCATTCATTTTGACCGTCTGCGCTTGTTCGTCGGACAATAGCGCGGGATTAAAGTCATCCCACGGCACGTCTTGAGATAAATCCCAGCGGGCCTTTTCCAATGATTTAAATAATTCTGGGTAGAGCATGAAGGGTTCCTGTAAATTACAAGACTTGAGCATAATCAATTCGTACCAGTTTTTCCACTACCGACTACATGGCAAGATTGGCCCTATTTTCGCTCTTTGTCCATGACAAAAAAAAGTCCTGTCGCCTCTATTGAGAGCTAAGGTTTCGCGTTAGGCTTGGACAAGCATAAACATAATTTCATCTTAATTTATTTGGTTTTTTTCTCAAGACATTACATCCATGAATATCGCAATCATTGGCTCAGGCATCTCTGGTTTATCAGCAGCGTGGTTGTTATCGTCGCAACACAAGGTAACACTATTTGAAGCGGACCATCGCCTCGGCGGACATACCAACACCATCGATGTCACGCTCGACGGTATCACTCACCCTGTCGATACCGGCTTTCTGGTGTTTAACGACCGCACTTATCCCAACTTAATTCAATTATTCGAATTGCTCGGCGTGCGCTCCGCAGCTTCCGATATGTCGTTCAGTTTCCGCCTGGAAAATAGCGGCATGGAATGGGCAGGCACTAATCTCGCCAGCGTATTTGCACAAAAACGTAATCTACTGCGACCTAATTTTTTACGTATGGTCAAAGACATCGTACGCTTTAATCGCGAGACGACGGAACTGATGAAAGTTGAGCAAGCGATCAGCGGCACCTTGCAAGAATATCTGGATGAAAAAAAATATAGCGCAGCCTTCCGTGAGTGGTATCTGGTGCCGATGGCGGCGGCGATTTGGTCCTCGCCGATGCAACAAATCATGGCGTTTCCGCTAAAGACTTTTTTGCGTTTTTGTTTTAATCACGGCTTATTGCAAGTCAATGATCGGCCGCAATGGCGCACCGTGATCGGCGGTGGGCGCGAATATGTGCGACGCATGGCGCAAACTATTGGCGACATACGTTTAAGCACGCCGGTGCATAAAATTTATCGTCACAACCATGGCGTTGAATTGCTTGTCGGCAATGGCGCGATAGAAAAATTTGATCAGGTGATTTTAGCCTGCCATAGCGATCAATCACTGGCGCTGCTGGCCGACCCAGATGTCGATGAAAAATCAATACTCGGCGCGATAAAATATCAAGCAAATCAAGCCATATTGCATACCGACCCGAGCTTTTTACCGCAACGCAAAATCGCGCATGCAGCATGGAATTTCCACGCTGGCTATGGCGAAAATGCGGATCGTCCTATTGCAGTCACTTATCTTATCAACAAGCTACAACCCTTGCCATTCACACAGCCGGTCATGGTCACATTGAACCCACACCGTGAACCTAATGCGAAAAATATCATCCAAAGGCTGGAATACTCTCACCCATTATTTGACGAGGCGGCCATCAAAGCACAGAAAAAAATCGAAACGCTTCAAGGCCGCAACCGCACATGGTATTGCGGAGCGTGGACGCGCTATGGGTTTCATGAGGACGGCCTGATGTCGGGTCTGAGCGTCGCGTCGTTTTTCGGCGCGGTGTCTGCCTGGGAACAAATCACGAAATGACGCCATGTCCCTGACTGAAACGCTCAGTATCGGATTTGGTAATGTTATGCACTCGCGCATGCGCCCGCGCGCGCATCGTTTTCATTACGGCGTGTTTTACCTTCGCTTGCCGCTTTCACAATATAAACAAACATTCTGCCCATTTTTTTCTGTCGATAAATGGAATCTACTCAGCCTGTATCGCGGCGATCACGGGGCGAAAGACGGCAGCGATTTGGAAACCTGGATGCGCGATTTATTAGAGCGAGAAAATATTCAGCACGCCGACGGTGAAATTATCTTGCAAGCATTCCCGCGCGTGCTTGGCTACGTGTTCAACCCAATCAGCTTTTGGTTTTGCCATGACAAACAAGGTGCATTACGCGCGGTGTTATGCGAAGTGAGAAACACCTTTGGTGAACATCATAATTATCTGGTGGCGCACGAAGACGGCCGACCGATTGCCAGCGATTGCACGCTGCAGTCGAGAAAAGTATTTCACGTCTCACCGTTTTTTGATGTCGCTGGTGATTATCGTTTTGGTTTTTCGCAGCAAGGGGAAACGCAAAAAGTCCGCATAGATTATTACGATGCTCAGGGTTTGCTCCTCGCCACCAATGTTAGTGGTCGCGCCGAACCTTTAACTAGCAAACGCATACTGTTCGCTTTTTTTCGCTACCCGCTGATGACTTTCGGCGTAGTGGCACGCATTCATTGGCAAGCGCTCAAATTATGGCGCAAGGGCGCAGGCTACCGCAGCAAGCCGGCACCCCCCGCGCTGGAAACCACGCGTTAAAAATAAATACTGGAGGCATCTTGTCACAACAGCAAAGCATCACAGCAAACAGCGCAGGCGTGTCTGATGCGATAATTACTTCTTATCTCGCCTATCACGAACTGCAAAAATTACCCCGTTCGGCAAAATTGCTGATCAAGTTGTTGCATAGACTGCAGCACGGCAAACTCAGCCTGACTACGCCGAAAGGCACGCGGGTTAATTTTATTGGCGACCAACCCGGCCCTTCGGCTGATATTCATATTCACGATTGGCATGTGGCGAGCAAAGTATTGCGCTCGGCAGAAATTGGTTTCGCTGAAGCTTATCGCGATAAGCTTTTTGATACGAGCGACTTATCTGTTTTGTTGGAATTTGCCGTGGCCAATAGTCAGGCGATAGAAAAAGTTTTTTTCGGCAACAAGCTATTTAATTTTGTTTATCGCATCGCTCACTCACTGCGCAGCAATACGCGCGAGGGCAGCAAAAAAAATATTCACGCGCATTATGATTTGGGTAACGAGTTTTATTCACGCTGGCTTGACCCCAGCATGACCTACTCTAGTGCTTTGTTTAATATAGGTTTTTCGCAAAGCCTCGAATCCGCGCAACAGGCCAAATACGAACGTATTTTGTCACGATTAAATCT
>JBEEJL010000260.1:0-8675 GCA_041169175.1 Pseudomonadota bacterium
TCGCTTCCAGCATTATTTTGTTTCCGGCGACCCTGGCAAGTTGGTTCGGTAGCTATGAAAACATGGGTTGGTTGAAAGACATCAGCTCAACCATGTCGCCGGGCCAGCCGATTTATGTATTTTTGTACGCAGCGGCGATTATGTTTTTCTGTTTTTTCTACACGGCTCTGGTGTTCAACCCGACTGAAACGGCAGATAACTTGAAGAAAAGCGGCGCGTTTGTACCCGGCATACGCCCGGGCGAACAGACTGCGCGGCATATAGACAAAATTATTACGCGACTGACGTTGGTCGGCGCCATTTACATTACCCTGGTATGTTTGTTACCGGAATTTTTGATTGTGAGATTTAAAGCGCCGTTTTATTTCGGCGGAACGAGTTTGTTGATTATTGTGGTCGTGACCATGGATTTCATGGCGCAAGTACAGGCCTACATCATGTCGCACCAGTACGAAAGCTTGCTGAAAAAAGCCAACTTTAAGGGCGGACTTCCAGGGCGCTAATGGCAAAAGAAGAAACGATACAGATGGCAGGTGAGATAGTGGAAACCCTGCCCAATGCAACCTTCCGGGTCAAACTGGAAAACGGTCACATCGTATTAGGGCACATATCGGGCAAGATGCGCATGCACTACATCCGCATCCTGCCGGGCGACAAAGTAACGGTGGAAGTTTCACCCTATGATTTAACCAGAGCGCGGATCACTTTCCGCGCCAAATAGTAGTAAGGAGCAAACCATGCGTGTACAAGCATCTGTGAAAAAAATCTGTCGTAACTGCAAGCTAGTAAAGCGCAAGCGTGTACTGCGTTGTATCTGTATCGACCCGCGCCATAAACAGCGTCAGGGTTAATTGCATAACTTATTGATTAATATAGACTTTTACTGGAGTAGTATATGGCCCGCATCGCAGGGGTAAACATCCAGAATCACCAACATGCTGAAATCGCTTTGACCGCGATTTTCGGTGTCGGCCGTACGCGTGCGCGCAAGATTTGCGCAGTCGCAGGCATCGCAACCAGCGCGAAGATCAAAGATCTCAGCGATAACGATATGGAAAAATTGCGCGAGCAAGTGTCCAAATTCGCCGTCGAAGGTGATTTGCGTCGCGAGATTTCCATGAACATCAAGCGCCTGATGGATTTGGGCTGCTATCGTGGTATTCGTCATCGTCGCGGCTTGCCGTTACGCGGACAACGCACACGCACCAATGCACGTACCCGCAAGGGCCCGCGTAAAGCCGTACGTGCAGCCAGTAAGTAATAGATAAGGAAACATAATGGCAAAAGCCCCCGCAGCAGCAGCAGCCCGCGTACGCAAGAAGGTTAAGAAGAACGTCGCCGAAGGCATCGTTCACGTTCACGCGTCGTTTAACAACACCATCATCACCATCACCGATCGCCAAGGCAACGCGTTGTCATGGGCCACATCGGGCAGCCAGGGTTTCAAAGGCTCGCGTAAGAGCACACCGTTTGCCGCGCAGATCGCTGCCGAGCAAGCAGGCAAGGCCGCGCAGGAATGCGGCGTGAAAAATCTTGAAGTCAAAATCAAAGGACCGGGTCCAGGTCGCGAATCAGCCGTACGCGCGCTCAATGCCTTGGGTTTCAAAATTACCAGTATCGCTGACGTGACGCCGGTGCCGCATAACGGCTGCCGCCCACCGAAGAAGCGCCGGATCTAACAGGAGATTATTGTGGCAAGAAACCTCGATGCAAAATGCCGTCAATGCCGGCGCGAAGGCGAAAAGCTTTTCCTTAAAGGTGAAAAATGTTTCACCGACAAGTGTGCGATTGAACGTCGCGCCTATGCCCCTGGCCAACACGGTCAGAAGAGCGGTGCGCGTCTGTCCGACTACGGCAAACAATTACGTGAAAAACAAAAAGTACGTCGTACTTACGGCATCCTTGAGCGCCAGTTCCGCAATATGTACAAAGAAGCTGAGCGCGGCACCAGCGTAACCGGTGAGAACCTGTTGCAATTGCTGGAAAGTCGTCTCGACACCGTCGTCTATCGCATGGGCTTCGGTGCATCGCGTGCCGAGTCGCGTCAAATTGTGCGTCACAACGGCATCACCGTAAACGGCAAGCGCGTCAACATTCCTTCCTATTTGGTACGCGCAGGCGATCAAGTAGAAGTAGCCGACAAGACCAAAGTGCATTTGCGCGTCAAAGCTGCATTGGCCGCCGCTGAACAACGCGGTTTCCCGGAATGGATTGAAGTCGATACCAAACATTTAAAAGGCACGTTCAAAGCCTTGCCGCAGCGGAGCGAATTGCCCGCGACCATCAACGAATCGTTGATCGTCGAATTGTATTCTAAATAATTAAACATATATTTTAAGCCAGAGGACATAGCATGCAAAGCAATGCCACCAGTTTTCTGAAACCGCGCATCATCGATGTGCAAAACGTTTCGCCAGTACACGCAAAAGTAGTGATGGAGCCGTTCGAGCGCGGCTATGGCCACACGCTGGGCAATGCCCTGCGTCGTATCCTGTTGTCCTCCATGCCCGGTTATGCCGCCACCGAAGTGAAGATCAGCGGCGTCGTGCATGAGTACTCGACCGTTGAAGGCGTGCAGGAAGACGTCGTCGATATTTTGTTGAATCTCAAAGGCATCGTGCTCAAATTGCACAACCGCGAAGAGATGACGCTGAAGCTGAAAAAGAATGGCCCTGGTATCGTTACTGCTGCGGACATCGAACAGAATCACGAAGTTGAAATCATTAACCCTGATCACATCATCGCGCACATCACCGGCAACGGTAAGCTCGATATGCAAATCAAAGTGGAAAAAGGCCGTGGTTACGAGCCAGTCACATCGCGTAAGGTGGATGAAGACAGCCGTACCGTCGGTAGCATTCTGCTCGACGCATCATTCAGCCCAGTGCGCAAAGTCAGCTACGCAGTTGAGAGCGCGCGCGTTGAACAGCGCACCGACCTCGACAAGTTGATTATGGACATCGAGACCAATGGCGTGATCGAGCCGGAAGAAGCTGTTCGTTACGCAGCACGCATTTTGGTAGAACAGTTGTCCGTGTTCGCCGATCTACAAGGCACACCGATGGCCATCGAAGAAGCCAAAGGCCCGCAGGTTGATCCTATCCTGTTGCAGCCAGTGGACGATCTTGAGTTGACCGTTCGCTCTGCTAACTGCCTCAAGGCCGAGAACATTTACTACATCGGCGATTTGATTCAGCGTTCGGAAAACGAATTGCTCAAGACCCCGAATCTGGGTCGTAAATCGCTCAACGAAATTAAAGAAGTGCTCGCATCCAAGAGTTTGACTTTGGGTATGAAGCTGGAAAACTGGCCACCTGCTGGCCTGAGCAAGTAATACAAAATACTAAGGAATTATCATGCGTCACGGATTAGGTTTACGAAAACTCAACCGCACTTCAGCTCACCGCTTGGCGATGTTGCGCAACATGACAGTCTCACTGCTCAAGCACGAAGTCATCAAGACCACGTTGCCGAAAGCCAAAGAACTGCGTCGCGTAGTCGAGCCTATGCTCACCTTGGGCAAAACACCGACCTTGGCCAATCGTCGTTTGGCGTTCAATCGCCTGCGCGACCGCGACATGGTTACCAAGTTGTTCGCTGAGCTAGGCCCACGCTACGCAGCCCGCAAAGGCGGCTACCTGCGCATCCTCAAGTTCGGTTTCCGTGTCGGCGACAACGCACCGATGGCACTGGTTGAATTGCTCGATCGTCCAGAGCCAGCAGCAGAAGCCAAAAGCGAGTAAGCATGTTTGAAATAGTTGTAAAATAAAAGCCGGTTAATGCCGGCTTTTATTTTGTCCAAAAACTTGAGTCATCCTGAGTGCAACGAAGGATCTGCTGTTAATGCTGTCCATTTGAAAAGCAGATCCTTCGTTGCACTCAGGATGACAATATGTAGGCGGCCACTAACTTAATATGCAACGAGAGAATCCTCGCCCTTTGAAAAAGGGGGATTGAGGGGGATTTAAACGCTAAGTTTCCGCCTATGCGGGAGCGACGAAGAGAAGAGCTTGATTGAGTTTATAAATTGAAACAGAGAGAACAAAAAACATGATCGTCCTATTCACCGATTTCGGCGCCAATGACATCTACGTCGCGCAAGTCAAAGCCGCGCTGCATCAGCATGCGCCGTCGCAACAAGTCATCGCCGACTTGCTGCACACTGCGCCCAACTTCCAAGCTAAACCCGCCGCGCATCTACTAGCCGCGCTGAAAGATTTCTTCCCCGTCGGCAGCGTGTTCATGTGCGTCGTCGATGCCGGCGTTGGCAGCGATAGGGATGCCGTGATTGTGTTCGCCAACGGACGTTTCTTCGTTGGACCAGACAATGGTTTACTGTCAGTCCTCGCAGCGCGTGACAGCGGAGCGAAAGTCTGGCGCATCACATGGCGACCAGACAATATATCGAACACCTTCCACGGCCGCGACTTATTCGCGCCAATAGCCGCCTGGATCGCCGACGGAAAATTCCCGACGGGTAAAGTCGAATCAGTGAAATCACTCAAAGTAAATTTCGACGCCGGTGATTTGGCCGAAATTATTTACATCGATCATTACGGTAATGCAGTAACCGGTTTGCGCAAAGGCAACGTCGTACGCAACGCACAACTCAAAGTGAAACAGCAAACATTGTCGTTCGCAGAAACCTTCGCCAGCGTAAAACGCGGTGCCGGTTTTTGGCATGAGAATAGTATGGGCTTGATTGAAATTTCAGCGAATCAGGAGAGCGCTGAGAAGCAGTTTGGGCTGCAAATCGGAAACACCATAACTATTTGGTTATATTAAATTATTTATGATTATGCCTTGATCTGAAATTGATCCCGTGTTGGTTAAATAAACTAGATAGCGCACTCAAGGCTCAATATGTCGAACTCGAAATTCCAGCTTGTAAAAATAAAAAATACTCCCGTCTCAGATGAAGAGCTAATCAACGACCTCAAGCGTGTTTCTGAAGTTGTTGGAACTGAGAAGATTACACAAAAGCTCTATGCTGAACACGGGCAGTTCGATGTCACAACTGTCACCCGACGCTTTGGCACATGGAATAAGGCATTGGTGGTAGTAGGCTTGTCCATCACAAATCGAAAAGACATCCAAGATGAAAAGCTGTACGAGAATATACTTTTACTCTGGCAACATTTTGGTCGGCAGCCACGGCGCGCAGAATTGGCTTTTCCACCTTCAACAATTTCCCAAAGCGCATATAACCGTCGGTTTGGAGGTTGGGTAAATGCACTAGAGAGCTTTGTACAATACGCAAATGCAGGGGATGTTGCTGCAACTCCTGGGAATTCAGTAGACCCGCAAAATCTGCGGAGAAATGGCCGCGACCCTTCATTGCGGCTTCGTTTTAAAGTAATGCTAAGAGACAACTTCACTTGTAAGCAATGTGGTGCAAGTCCAGCGAAACAACTAGGAGTTGAATTACATGTTGACCATGTAATTGCCTGGAGTAAAGGCGGTGAAACAACATTCGATAATCTGCAAACCCTTTGCTTGCCCTGCAATCTCGGCAAAAGTAATCTTTAAATGAATCATTGCAATAAAACTAACCCAGAAATCTTCAATAGCAGCGGTGAAATCAAAGCCGTAATCAATCCATTCAACCCCATCGCCAAACCGGCAAACGCGCCAGCCTGCTCGCTGACTTGAAACGCGCGCGCGGTGCCGATGCCGTGGGCGGCGACGCCGACGGAGAAGCCGCGTACGGCGTGGTTTTCTATTCGTAATACATCCAAAATACTTTTTGCCATGATCGCACCGCTGATGCCGGTGAAAATCACCAGCACGGCGGTGAGCGAGGGAATGCCGCCGAGTTTTTCGGCGATACCCATTGCTATCGGCGTTGTCACGGATTTCGGAGCCAGCGACATCAAGGTGACGTGACTCGCGCCGAGTAGCCAGCCGATGCCGACAGCGGAAATGATGGCTGTCGCGGCGCCTGCCAGTAATGCGCCGAGCAGCGGCAACAACATTTGTTTGAGTTTTTCGAATTGAGAATATAAAGGTATCGCCAACGCAACCGTGGCTGGCCCGAGTAAGAAATGTACAAATTTCGCGCCTTCAAAATAAGTTTCGTATTTCGTGCCGCTGGTGAGCAATAACATTACCAACACTGCGACGGATAGCGCGACCGGATTCAGCAGCGGGTTAAAATCGCTGCGCTTGTAGAGCCAATAGGCCGCTTGATACGCGAGCAAAGTGATGGTGAGCCCGAGCAGCGGCGTGGCGGAAAGATAAACCCAGATTTCGGTAAATTGTTGCGGCATCATGATTTTTGTTCTTCACGTTTGCTCGACAACTTGAGCAAGCCGCTCATGGCGAGCGCCGTGATAGCAATTGTCAGCACTGTGCTGGCGAGCAGCGCGACCAACAGTGGTAACCATTCATCGGAGATACGCGTGAAGTGCGCCATGACGCCGACGCCTGCGGGCACGAACAACAATGACAGATGTTGTAACAAACCTTGCGACGTATCGCGCAATTCTTGCGACACTGATTTGCGTATCACCAAAGTAATGAACAACATCAGCATGCCGACCACCGGGCCGGGTATTGGTAAGTTCAGTGTATGCACCAGCACTTCGCCGATAGTTTGATACACCAATAAAAGCGTAATCGCGCCGAGCATATTTATAAAACCAGAATGACGCGGAAGTCATTGACGTTGGTGCGCGTGGGGCCGGTGACGATGACATCATCAAGGGCGGAAAAAAATCCGTACGCATCATTGTTTGCAAGTAGTTGTTTTGATTGAATATTTAATGCTTTCGAACGAGCGAGTGAATCGGGCATTAACAGTGCGCCTGCATTAGGTTCTGAGCCGTCGATGCCGTCGGTGTCGCACGCCAGAGCAAAAACATTTCCCATTCCATCCAGCTCTATTGCGAGCGACAATAAATATTCCGTGTTACGCCCGCCGCGTCCGTTGCCGCGCATAGTCACCGTGGTTTCGCCGCCGGAGATGAGTGCGACGGGCGCTTTGAATGGTGATTGATGCTGGCGAATTTGTTTTGCTAGAGCCGCATACACTTTCGCCACATCGCGCGCTTCGCCGGTGACGCTGTCACCGAGTATCACTGGTGTAATATTTTGCGCCTGGAAAAAATTAGCCGCCGCTTGCAAGGATTGTTGCGCGGTGGCGATGACTTTGTTTTCTACGCGTGCAAAAATTTTGTCGCCGGGCTTGGGTGTTTCGGCGATGTCGCCGCGTGTCCCCTTAGTGAGATGATATTGCACGTTGGTTGGCGCAATTATTTTATAACGTGCCAGTACATCTATTGCATCTGCATAAGTGGTAGGGTCGGGCGCACAGGGGCCGGAGGCGATGAAAGTTGGTTCGTCGCCGGTCACGTCGGAAATCAGCAGCGCGCAGACCGGCGCCTTACTTGCAGCAGCAAGTTGCCCGCCTTGTATCAACGACAAGTGTTTGCGGATGGTGTTGATTTCCTGAATCGTCGCGCCGCAGTTGAGTAAATCTTTGGTGACGGTTTTCAAATCCGCCATGCTCACGCCTGCGACAGGTAAGCTCATCAAGCTGGAGCCGCCGCCAGAAATGAGCGCGAGGAGTAAATCATTTTCGCCGAGTGATTTCACGGCGTTGAAAATTTCTTTTGCGGCTTGCTCGCCACTTTCATCGGGGACGGGGTGGCCCGCCTCAATGACGCGGATTTTTTTAGTCGGCAAGCTGTGGCCGTAGCGGGTGATGACTAAGCCTTCCAGTGGTTTGTCTGCAGGCCAATTATCTTCGACCGCTTTCGCCATTGACGCTGCGGCTTTGCCTGCGCCGACGATTAGGGTTTTACCTTTTGGTGGCGCGGGTAAGTGAGCCGGGACAATTTTTAGTGGGTCGGCGGCGGCTAATGCCGCTTGAAAGCTTTGTAGTAGTAGTTCGCGGTTATTCATGGGCTATTTATTTTTTGAAATGTAATGAGATTATTTTACAGCTTAGGAAAGTATTTCGTCACAACTTTACGATGCGTAGAAAGAAAATTCCCGCCCTTCAAGGGGGGGCGGGGTCGTAGCGTGCGCACTGCGCACGAAAATGCCTTTTCGAGCGCAACGCTCAATGCTCACCTGAACGCTCGGTCGTGGGCGATGCGCACGCTACGTTTTGACTCCTTCCCTCTTGACGGGGGAAGGTTGGGATGGGGTGAATACTGGTCGTTTGTGATCTGGTAATTCTGAGCATCGAATAACATTGCCGTGGTTGACGGCGGCAAGTCGCTTTTTTGCTTCGCCAAAAAAGTAAGCAAAAAAGGCGAACCCGCCGCGCTGCTTTTTGTTTTGGTTTTTTTGTCGCTGATATTTTTGTTGTGACCGCTTTTATAGAACCGGCTGCGGCGAGAAAACTCGCTCTCACCTTCAATTGATCACTGAAACAGCGCGTAGCTCAAACAGGTTCTCGCCGACGGCCCCCGATTCACAACAAAAATATCAGCGGCGCAGAAGGGGGATAGGCTCTTTCTTCGATTTGGCTAAGGTGCCAAAACAGACTTGTCATCCTGAGCTTTAGCAAAGGATCTGCTGTTCCGCGCGTCAAATCAAATACGAAAAGCAGATCCTTTGCTAAGGCTCAGGATGACACACTCCTTCCCCCTTGACGGGGGAAGGTTGGGATGGGGGTGAATGTTTGTCCTTGGTGATCTGATAATTCAGAGCGCTGATTAGGCATG
>JBEEJL010000261.1:0-6382 GCA_041169175.1 Pseudomonadota bacterium
CAAAATAGCCGCGATACGTCTCGCCGCCGACAAAATCCACTAGCACATCTACGTCGCTATCTTCCCGCGCATCACCACGCGCCGTCGAGCCAAACAGCGCTAATTGCTTGACGTGAAAGCGCCGCTGAATTTCAGCTTTGTGAGAGGTCAAAATAGACAGGACTTGTTCGCGCTTCACAATCTTTTCCTAATGAGTTGGTTGTTTTCTAGCATCACGAAATCGCTAGTTTATTCGCTTGACTCTATTTTATACGATAGTAGATACGCTATCCGGGATGATTATGTGAGGAGCTTGAGAGATAAAACGGGGATTTATATAACTATTTGATTATATTGAATATTTTATGACGCGCCCATCATGCGCTCAACATAGCGCGCAATCATATCGACTTCCAAATTCACACGGCTGCCCGCTTTGAGATGTTTCAAGGTCGTAACGTGTATCGTGTGCGGAATTAAATTCACGTTGAAATGACTTCCATCGACATCGTTCACCGTCAGACTCACACCGTTGATGGTGATCGAACCTTTGCGCGCAATATATTTTTTCAACGCATCCGGTGCGCGCACCACGAGCAACCAGCTCTCGCCGATTTGCTCAAACTTGACGACTTCGCCGACGCCATCCACATGCCCGCTGACGAGATGACCACCAAGGCGATCAGACAAGCGCATGGCTTTTTCCAGATTCACTTCAGCGCCCTGCGCCAAACCTTCCGTGCAATTAATCGTCTCGCGCGATACATCTACGCTGAATGCATTCAGGTTGAGATCGACCACCGTAAGGCAAGCGCCATTCACCGCAATGCTGTCGCCGATATTGACATCATCGAGACTCAAGTCTTTGCATGAAATAGTGAGACGCAGGCCATCTTGCAATGGCTTGTATGCGTTGATGTGGCCGACGGCTTGGATGATTCCAGTGAACATGATTGGATTTCTTTTGCGGGGAAAATTGTATGGACGTATTTTAACTGGGATAAGAGCGGATTGCTAAAGCTGTATTTCTGCGGCAGGTGGGACCCGCCCTACTTCTTATAACCCGTCATTCCCGCCCAGGCGGGAAGCCAGTGCTTTTCTAACAAGATGCTTTACTTCAAAACATTTTGTGAAGTTCGCCTTTATTTTTGCTGGATTCCCGCCTGCGCGGGAAAGACGGCGTGCAGAGGGAGGTACTATGTAGGCTGGCGCTGATAAGCCCAGCAGATTTCATAGGTTGGGTGCAACCCATCGTACCGCTCGTCAAATAACTACAACTATTATTTCACCCGAGTTGATGGGTTGCTCCCATTTTACGCGAGCTCAATTAATTATTTGTAACAGTCCAGTACTGCTCTAATTTCCACCATGGCTCAGTCACAGGAATTACTGTACGTAGCGTTGCCAAAAGTTTGTAATAGTCATCCTCATTCAGATTTGTCCAGGCAGTTGAACGCCACAGCGATTTATAATCAGAACTAAAATTATGTGAGGATGCAAGGTTTTGTAGGAGCAGTTTATCGATAGGTGGATGCGCAACCCCCGCGAGACTTTTTCGCGCCTCTTCGCCTACTACTACCATTGCTTTGAGATATACAGCGACCAGCTTTGCAGCTCGGCCAAATGTGACTCCGTTAAGTCCCCTACGTAAAAGAAATTCAACAATTTCGTTGCACCATTTACGATGATGATCCTCGAATGTCTTTGCATCAATCTCAACTGACTCAGATTGTGCGAGATATTTTCGGATTGAAGTTGCCTCTAGCGCATCACGCAAGTTTTTGACGGTTGTAAAACCGCGTTGAGCGGCACGAGCACCAGCCCATACTGCAAAACGATGGCGATGCTCAAAATGATCGTATGGCATGAGAATTCCTTGATTGATAGGCATCGACGTTCGCTGGGGGAAGCTAATTATTACGGACAATTCTTATATATCTAATCCTTAAGTCGCATCAACATACGCAAATCATTACCCACCATTCTCGTATCAACAATCCGCAAAGCCAATTTATTTTTCAAATCAGCAAGCTCAGGTAAATTCGCCATCCCCTGGGCACCATCGCCCAGGAAACACGGCGCGAGGTAAATCAGTAGTTCATCGACCAATCCTTCACGCAACAACGAGCCGTTGAGTTTGTAGCCGGCTTCGACGTGGAGTTCGTTGATGCCGCGTTTGACTAATTCATGTAATAGTTGCGGCAGCTCGACTTTGCCGGATGCGTTGGGCAGGACGATGATTTCTGCACCCTTTGCGCGCAACGGCGCGGCGAGGGTTTCGTTATCTATAGCACAGGCGATGAGGACGTTGCCGCCGATTAAAATTTTTGCGTCGATGGGTGTTTGTAATTGGCTATCGACGATGACTCTTAGCGGTTGTCTGGTCGTGTCGATTTCTCGCACATTGAGTTGCGGGTTGTCGTCGCGCACGGTGCCGATGCCGGTGAGGATGGCGCAGGCCCTAGCGCGCCAGCGGTGGCCGTCGCGCCTTGCATCGGGGCCGGTGATCCATTGGCTTTGCCCGTTGCTCAATGCGGTTTTGCCGTCGAGGCTGGCGGCGATTTTCATGCGCACCCACGGGCGGTTGCGCGTCATGCGCGAGATGAAGCCGACGTTGAGTTCGCGTGCTTCGTTTTCCATGACGCCGATTGTCACTTCGATATTGGCTGCGCGGAGTTTTGCTATTCCTTGTCCGCTCACAAATGGATTGGGGTCTTGCATGGCGGCGACGACGCGCGCGATGCCGGCTTTGATGAGCGCGTCGGTACACGGTGGTGTGCGGCCGTGATGATTGCAGGGTTCGAGGGTGACGTAGGCGGTTGCGCCGCGCGCCTTTTCGCCCGCCATGTTGAGTGCTTCGATTTCGGCGTGATTTTCTCCGGCTTTGCGATGGTAGCCTTCGCCGACTATTTTATTTTCTTTAACAATTACGCAGCCGACTCTGGGGTTCGGTGTGGTGGTGATGAGTCCGAGCTCTGCTAGTTGCAGGGCTTTGGACATGTAGAGGTGGTCTTCAGGATGATTCATAAGTATTTGATTTTATTTAACTATTTTTTCATTCTTCGAGGGAAATTTCTTGTGAATTAAGACACCCATCCCCACCCTATCCCACCCCCTTGTCCTCGGGTGAAGTGGCCGAGGGTTGAATGGGAGGGGGCACTCGCATTTATATTTCACTTGATACAACGTGCACGTTATTCGTTAACAATGAGCGAGTTAAAACTCTTTAATCGTTATGCAAGTCTCTGATGACATCGTGAAAGTCTTCGACGTCTTGAAAGCTGCGATACACGCTGGCGAAGCGGATGTAGGCGACTTTGTCAATTTTGCGCAGCTCTTCCATGACCATTTCGCCGACGCGGCGTGATTCGATTTCGCGTTCTCCTAGCGCCAATACTTTTTGTCCGACGCGATCGATGGCGGCATCGACTAGCTCGGTGGTGACGGGGCGTTTGTGTAGCGCGCGCATGAAGCTGGTGCGGATTTTGTCAGACGAGAATTCTTCGCGCTTGCCGTTTTGTTTGACGATTTGCGGCGCGCGAACTTCAGCGGTTTCAAAGGTGGTGAAGCGTTTGTTGCAGGCAGTGCAACGACGACGGCGACGGATGCTGTCGCCTTCGTCGGATACGCGGGAATCAATTACCTGGGTGTCGGGATCTCCGCAAAATGCACAGCGCATGAATGAACTTTAGGCCGCTTGGTGCCGACGATCGACGATCGGATATTCGTACACCGGATATTTCGCGCACATGACTTTCACTTCTTTTGCTACTTTTGCGATGGCCACTTCGTCACCTTTGGCGTCGAATACGTCAGCAATCAGGTGCGATAATTTTTCCGCTTCGATTTCCTTAAAGCCGCGCGTGGTCATCGCCGGTGTGCCGATACGAATACCGCTGGTGACGAAGGGTTTTTCCGGGTCGTTCGGTATCGCGTTTTTATTGCAGGTGATATGGGCGCGGCCGAGTTGGGCTTCGGCTTCTTTGCCGGTGATTTTTTTCGCGCGCAAATCGACGAGGAATAAATGGCTGTCTGTGCGACCCGACACGATACGCAAATCGCGTGACTGCAATACCTTGACCATCACGCGCGCGTTGTCGATGACTTGTTCTTGGTAGTCGCGAAATTCTTTGGTCATGGCTTCTTTGAAAGCAATCGCTTTCGCCGCGATGACGTGCATCAACGGGCCGCCTTGAATGCCGGGGAATATCGCCGAGTTAATCAGCTTGGCGTATTCTTCTTTTTCCGTCAGCACAATGCCGCCGCGCGGGCCGCGCAAAGTTTTGTGCGTGGTGCTGGTGACGAAATCGGCGATGCCGACCGGGCTCGGATAATATTTCGCTGCAATCAAACCGGCGTAATGCGCCATATCGACGAGGAAATACGCGCCCACTTCATCGGCGATTTCGCGGAAGCGTTTGAAGTCGATATGCAACGAATAGGCTGACGCACCGGCGATGATGATTTTCGGTTTGTGCTCGCGCGCGAGTTGCGCGACCTGGTCGTAATCGATTTCTTCTTTGTCGTTTAAGCCATAGGCAACACCTTTATAAATCTTGCCGCTGGAGCTGACGCTGGCGCCGTGGGTTAAATGCCCGCCATGCGCGAGCGACATACCGAGCATGGTGTCGCCGGGTTTGAGCATAGCGTTGTACACGGCTTGGTTGGCTTGCGAGCCAGAATGCGGCTGTACGTTGGCGAACGATGCACCGAATAATTCTTTCACGCGATCAATCGCCAATTGTTCGGCCACATCGACAAATTCACAGCCGCCGTAATAACGTTTACCCGGATAACCTTCGGCGTATTTATTGGTCAACACCGAACCTTGCGCTTCCATCACCGCAGGACTGGTGTAGTTTTCCGAAGCGATCAATTCGATATGGTCTTCCTGGCGCTGCGTTTCAGCTTGCATGGCTTGCCAGATTTCGGGATCGGTATGGGCGATGGTATCTTTGACGGAGAACATAGGCGCGCTTTCAGTAAAAGTGTTGGACTAATATGTTAATAGAATAATAGCACGAGCGCCCTATTTCCATGAATGCCCACAGCAAGGTAAACTAAATTTTATTTGCAGAATATTCATTTAGATGAGATATTAAAATGTCAATTAAATCATATATTTATACAATTTTACTGTTTGCTTGCCTATCATCTTTAGCGTACGCTGCGCCACTCGCAAATCTCAGCGCATCAAGCCTGGACTTCGGTGTACAGACTATCGGCACTACCAGCGCGACTCAAACAGTCACCTTAACTAACACCGGCGACGCAAATCTTGTTGTCACTGGCACAGTGACTTCCGGTGAATTTACTAGCACTAGCTCATGCAGGACGCTGACGCCTAACCAAAGTTGCACGGCGAGCGTGTCGTACGCGCCGAAAACCGATCCGGGGGCGGGTCAGACGCAAAAATATTCTTCCGTTGGTTCGCTGCAATTCACCACCAATGCGACTGATCCCAATACCAGCGTCGCACTAATCGGCACAACCGATACGCGAACTTGTACCGCCACTGCGACTAATCCCGTGACATTTGCCTCAACACAAGTCGGGGAATCCACCGCCGCGTTAAGTGCTTCTATAACAGCAGGAAGCGTTGCTTTGCCGTTGGACGTTTTTGCCAGCGGTGATTTCAGCCAATCAAACAATTGCGCAACACCGTTGGCTGCCGGCAGCACCTGCAACATCAGCGTAATTTTTACGCCTACTATTGCAGGCACGCGCACTGGAGGCATTTACGCCAATAGCCAAGCCCATGTGTGCGGATTTGCCGATGTAGTTTTAGAAGGCACTGGCAGCGGCGTAGGAGTAACTGATAAGACGACCGATATTAAGGGTTGCAGTGTGGGTAAAAACGGCCCGTTTGATCCAGTGTTGGCGTTACTTGTATTAGCTGCTGTATTGCGTTTATATGGAAGACGAAAAAATAATTAATCCATAGAAATAAAAATGGCGAGGGAACCCGCCATTTTTTATTTAAGCATTGCGTTGCGCAATTTCGCTAGGCTGGCGCTGATAAGCCCAGCAACTCTCCGTATGAAAAGCGCTGGGCTTGCCAGCCCAGCCTACGGTTTTGTTCCCCCACTTGGGTGGGGGATTTAATAACGCCAAAAGAAAGTTGAACCACCGCAACGCGTCCGCACGGCGCACCCTGCAAAAGACCCGAATGAAATATTATTTTTTCATCCCTCATCCCTTACTTCACGGCTGGCTTCCCCGCAAAATCTCCGGCCTTCACTGCAGTAAATTTCGTCGGATCGATGTGCTTGCGCATCGCTGCGACTATTATGTCCGGCGTCAATGCAGCGATTTTCTGCTCCAACTCTTCGTTCCATTTGAACGTGCGATTCAAATATAAGTAGTTCGCTTGTGTTCCCGCCAAGCCGCCGTCTTGCGCGCG
>JBEEJL010000262.1:0-5182 GCA_041169175.1 Pseudomonadota bacterium
CCACAACAATGAAGCTGGGCAAGGCGATCAAAAAAGTTAGCGTGGTGTCGGGCGTATGCGACGGCTTTATCGGCAACCGCATGATCGAAGAATACAGCCGCCAGGCCGGTTTTTTATTGGAGGAGGGCGCGCTGCCGCAACAAGTGGATAAAGCCATGAACGATTTCGGCATGGCAATGGGCCCGTTCCAGATGGGCGACTTAGCAGGTAACGACGTCGGCTGGTATATCCGCAAACGTCGCGTGGCTGAGCGCCCGGGCGAACAACACTATTCCAAAATAGCCGACAAGATATGCGAGCTAGGCCGCTTCGGGCAAAAAACCGGCGCGGGTTGGTACAAATACGAAGCGGGTAATCGTGCGCCGATACCCGATCAAATCGTCGAAGACATTATCGTCAATCATCGCAAAGAACTAGACATCACGCCGCGTACAATTTCCGACGCAGAAATTATCGAGCGCTTGGTTTATGCACTGACCAACACCGGCGCAAAAATTCTCGAAGAAGGCATCGCCCTGCGCGCCAGCGACATCGATTTGATTTACCTCACCGGCTACGGCTTCCCCGCTTATCGCGGCGGCCCAATGTTCTACGCGCAAACCGTCGGCCTGAAAAAAGTTTATGATCGTATTAACGAGTTTGAACAAAAGCACGGCAAGTATTGGAAGCCAGCGCCGCTGTTGAAGCAGTTGGCGGAGCAGGGGAAGAGTGGTTGGAAGTAAAGCTAGAGACCAAAGAAAATGGAAATTATTTCAATAATTGTCGGCATTGTTATAGGATATTTTTTAAATGGTTTTTTCCCTAACTATATTAATGAAAAAGGAAAAAATCTAGCGACAAAGGAAGATATTGGAAAAATTACTGAGATAGTTGAAACAATTAAAAAAGACAATGCTGAGTTGCTTGAATTGCAAAAAGCTAAGCATCAACTTAGGATGGCCGCAATTGATAAACGACTTGAAACACATCAACAAGCGTTTTCTTTTTTGAGGAAGCTTAATTCGCCTCACCTAAGCAAGGAACAATCTGAAAATATGTATTGGGAAATCTTCGAATGGTGGACTAACCATTGCCTTTATCTTGAGCCTGAAGCAAGTAAAGCATTTACTCTTGCAATAGATGCAATAAGGCACCACCCTGATGCACTTGCTAGTGCAAAAATTGACCACGATAAAGAGCGAGGAATTCGTTTAGTTATCGAGAACGCTGAAAGAATTACTAATGGATTCAGGGTAATTCAAGAATCCATTCAATTACCCGCCATATCGGACATCCAACTTAATTTACTTACTTCCGGAGAAAAATCATGACTGACGCCGTAATCGTATCCACCGCAAGAACCGGTCTCGCCAAATCCTGGCGCGGCTCCCTCAATATGACTCACGGTGCAACATTGGGCGGACATGCCGTTGAGCACGCCGTCAAGCGCGCGAAAGTTGACCCGGCAGAAGTGGATGACGTGATCATGGGTTGCGCCAATCCAGAAGGCGCGACCGGCTCCAACATTGCGCGGCAAATTGTGTTGCGCGCTGGGTTGCCCGTCACCGTGCCCGGAATGACCATCAATCGTTTCTGCTCCAGTGGATTACAAACCATCGCTACGGCTGCGAATAGCGTCATCGCAGGTGAAGGTAATATATATGTTGCAGGCGGCGTCGAATCGATTTCTTTGGTGCAACAACAGATGAACGTCAGCAATTTGACTGACGGTTGGCTGAAACAACACAAGCCGGAAATTTACTGGCCCATGTTGCAAACTGCCGAGACTGTCGCTAAGCGTTACAACATCTCACGCGAAGCGCAGGATCGTTACGGCGTCGAGAGCCAATTACGCGCCGCCAAAGCACGCGCAGAAGGCAAATTCAACGACGAAATCGTGCCGATCACCGTCAACATGAAAATAGTGGATAAAAATACCGGCCTGGAGACCATCAAAGAAGTCACGCTGTCGCAAGACGAAGGCATCCGCGCCGACACGACCTATGAAGGCGTGTCGCAAATCAAACCGGCTATCGAAGGCGGCTGCATTTCCGCCGGTAATGCCAGCCAGTTTTCCGACGGCGCATCGGCGGTAGTGGTTATGAACGCTAAACTCGCCGAACAGCGTGGACTCAAGCCACTCGGCATCTTTCGCGGCTTTGCTGTCGCCGGTTTAGAGCCGGACGAAATGGGCATCGGCCCAGTGTATGCGATTCCGAAGTTACTGAAAAAGCACGGACTCAAAGTCGAAGACATCGGCCTGTGGGAACTCAATGAAGCTTTCGCCGTGCAAGTGATTTATTGCCGCGACAAGCTCGGCATTGATCCAAGCAAAATTAACGTCAATGGCGGCGCAATAGCGGTTGGCCATCCCTACGGCGTCTCCGGCGCGCGTCTCACAGGACATGCACTCATCGAAGGTAAGCGTCGCGGTGTAAAATATGTCGTTGTGACGATGTGTATCGGTGGGGGCCAGGGGGCGGCGGGATTATTTGAAGTGGCGTAAGTATTTGTAAGGTGCGCCGTGCGCACGCGAGCAAATTAAGTGACTGCAACAAATAGCTATCCACCGCCGAAAATTTTGGTGGTGGATTTTTTTCATGTGATAATTTTGAGTTAATGACGCGTGCGCACGGCGCACCCTATAAGATAATTGAGATACCAGATGCAATACGAAACAAATCATTTAGGCCAGTTAGTGGATGTATTTATGCCTAACTGGAAACCACCAGTCGTTCCGCCTCGCGCATCGATGGAAGGAGCTTACTGCCGACTTGAACCGCTGGATACTGTGCGTCATGGCCGGCAATTGTTTGAAGCGAATAGTCTTGATACCGAAAATAGAAATTGGACTTATCTGCCCTACGGTCCGTTTGACGGTTTTGAAAGTTACATCGCTTGGCTGCGTGAAGCCGCGCTAAAAACCGACGTTCAATTTTTCGCCATTGTTGATAAAGTCTCCGCCAAGGCAGTCGGCTTAGCGAGTTATCTGCGCATAGATCCGAATAACGGCTCCATAGAAGTTGGGCATCTAAATTTTTCGCCTTTGTTGCAGGCAAAACCAACTGCCACCGAGGCCATGTATCTGATGATGAAACAGGCCTTCGACCTCGGCTATCGTCGCTATGAGTGGAAATGTAACGCGCTGAATCTGCCGTCGCGTCGCGCGGCACAACGCTTGGGTTTGTCTTACGAAGGCGTATTTCGTCAGGCAACCATTTCAAAAGGTAGAAGCCGCAACACCGCCTGGTATGCCGCGATAGATAAGGAATGGCCTGAGTTGCAAAGCGCGTTTACTCGCTGGCTTGATGCGTCGAATTTTGATGCAAATGGAATGCAGAAAATTTCCCTATCAAAATTAACCGTGCCGATACTCAAGCAAATCGGGTGAGGCGTAGGGTGCGCCGCGCGCACGCGTAAGGCTTGTTCCGGCGCGCGACTAATAATTAATAGCGCAACGCGTGCGCGCGGCGCTCACTATAAGCGATTTCTTTATTGTTCGAGGATTGCATAACAAGCGCTTATCGTGTTATTCTATGTATATGCGTAAGTTATTGATTAAATTAAACATTTTCTTGTTGCTGCTAATCCTGCCTCTGCAAGGTTTTGCGGCTGCGAGCATGTTGCATTGTCAAATGACGAATGCGGGCAAGACTGCAGCATCAAAGATGTCTGCTATGCATAAAATGAAGGCAGAGTCAGCGCCGTCTGAACAATTGTCCGAGCATTGCAAAGGCATGCAAAAGCAAACAGACGAAAATACTAGCAATACGCCCAATACCATTTGTCCCCATTGCTCTGCCTGCGGTATTTATTCGCCCGCGCTTTTGACCAGCTTCGAACCCATTGCCATTCAGTTTGATTCACACGCTGTTTATCGCGATATTGATTCGCGCTTTACCTCATTCATTCCGCATCGCCCGTTGCATCCTCCTTCTCAGTTGTAATTCCTCCGTTTGTTGATTGCGATCAAACCGTCGTCGGTTGTCACGATGTATTGTGGTTCGCGTCTGTCGTCTATCAAAGTAAGGAAACAATATGAAACACCTACACCAATTTTTGGTTTTGCTGTGCAGCTTGGCCTTGACCCATGCATTAGGCGCAGAGATGAGCTTATCATCATTGCCTAAGCAAAATCCTGCAGATCCCAAGGCAGCGGTGCCCCAGATCAACTATGTCTCGCCGTTCCAGAATTACCAATCGTTTGGCGAAATCAAGATTGTGCCGTGGAAAGCGGCCAATGATCTCACGCAACAAATCGGCGGTTGGCGTGCGTATCTAAAAGAGGCGAACCAACCAGAGGCAGCCGAACCGGCTGCAGAAATGCAAAAGCCCACCGCGCCTCAAGCGCCTGCGCCGACACCAAAGGCGCCGCAGCCGGATCCGCATTCCGGGCATAAACATTAAGGACATGCCATGAAAAAATTTATTCTGATGGCCTTGGTCTTGCTAAATGGTTGCGCATCGTTTTCAAAGGACGGCGGCTTCGGTGTCGTCGAGCAAACCAGCCAACAACGCATTGGTAAAGAGGTGAAGTGGGTGAAGTCGGCGGCTGATCGTAGTTTGGTTGAAACCCGCGTGGCGGAGTTGCTCAAAAATCCGCTCGGCGTGGAAGATGCGGTGCAAGTTGCGCTATTAAACAATCAAGGCCTGCAAGCAGCGTTTGCCGATCTCGGTATTGCTGAAGCAGATTTTGTGCAAGCAGGGCGCTTGCCGAATCCCGGTTTTTCCATCGGACGCTTGACGCGCGGTAGTGAATTGGAAATTGAGCGCGGTGTGCATTTGAATCTCATCAGCTTGTTAATGATGCCGTTCAAAAGCGAAATGGAGCAGCGGCGCTTTCAGTCGGTGCAAAATGAAGTGGCTGTCAGTGCGCTGAAACTCGCATCGCAAACCCGCAAGGCTTATTTCAGCGCCGTTGCGGCAGACGAAGGCGTGCGCTATATGAACCAAGTGAAACAGGCCGCCGACGCCAGCGCCGAGTTGGCGCGGCGCATGGCGCAAACCGGCAACTGGAACAAACTTAATCAAGCGCGCGAGCAAGGATTTTATGCCGATGCGGTATTGAATCTGGCGCGCGCCGAACAGATGCAAACTGCCTCGCGTGAACAATTGACGCGCTTGATGGGTTTGTGGGGTGAGCAAGTAAAATTTGCTTTACCGGAGCGCCTGCCTGATTTGCCCAAGAGTGTTGATGATTTGC
>JBEEJL010000263.1:0-2780 GCA_041169175.1 Pseudomonadota bacterium
AATGCGCTTTTATAAAACTGGTGCGTGAACAAAAAATAACGCCGCCGCCTATACGTTTATATGTAAGGCGCTATTTTTTGTTCGCAACGACTTATTGCAACGATATCGGACTCAAGCAGGGCATGCTTACATTTGTTTGAATAAATGCGAAAACGGCCGACTTACTTGTAGCGCTTCATTACGGCCTTTCATCTTCACACTCGCCTGCCCACGAAAATCGCGCGACACGCTGTCGATATAATTCATATTGATAATCGTGGCGCGGTGAATTTGCCAAAATTTTTCCGCATCTAAACTATCCAGCAGTTCTTTGATCGGCGTTTTGATTACCGCTTCATGTTTGTCGGTATAGACGATGGTGTATTTATCGTCGGATTGAAAATACACCACTTCTTCGACCGGAATAAAACGTAAGTTGTCGCCGACCGACGCTTTGATCCAGCGCAGCGATTCTTTTTTTTGTGAGGGGCTCAGCGTCGCCGTCAGTTTACTCAGCAAGGCGCTGAAGTCCTGCGGCGGCGAAGTGAGGCGTTGTTTGAGACGCGTAATGGTGGTGTGCAAGCGCTCTACTTCGACTGGCTTGAGCAGGTAATCCACCGCACCATGCTCGAACGCTTCGATCGCATATTGGTCATACGCCGTCACAAACACGATATGCGCTTCCCCCGCCATATGTTGCGCCGTCTGCAGGCCGCTCATGCCGGGCATGCGGATGTCGAGAAAAACGATAGTCGGATTTTTTTCTTCGACAAGCACCAACACTTCATCACCGTTTTTCGCCTCGGCAACGATCTCTAATTCCGGCCAAGCAGCCGCCAGCTTCATACGCAACTGCTCGCGCATCAGCGGTTCGTCGTCGGCAATCAGGGCGGTGATTTTTTCCATGGTTTATTTTAACCTTGAATATTGCTTGCTGTTAGTAGAATCTGCTCGGTGCTCATCTGCTGTAGCGTGCGCAGTGCGCACGATAGTGGCTCATGCGTGCTTTGAGCGTAGCGCTCAAACGGAAATTTTCGTGCGCAGTGCGCACGCTACGCTTACCTAACTGCAAATTTGAAGAAAGAACAGCCAACCCTTCTGCGTGCCCTGCATTTTCTATTTTTTCAAATAAGGAATCTCAATCGACGCCACTGTTCCCATCGGCAAATTAGGCATAATAATAAATGCGGCTTTGTCGCCATACAATGCCTTCAACCGCTCACGAATATTTTCCAGGCCAACGCCGGAGCCGGGCTGATGGGAAAATCCATTTCCCGTATCGACGACGCTGACGCGCAACTTGTCACCGACCACTGTCGCGTTGACGGAAATTTTTCCTCCTTCAAGTTTAGGCTCGAGTCCGTGCTTAATCGCGTTTTCAACTAAAGTCGGAATCATCATCGGCGGAAACGCCAACGATTGCAGCGCGTCGGGGATATTGATTTCATAGCTCAAGCGTTCGCCCATGCGCACTTTGAGAATATCTAGGTAGGCGCGCGATTGTTCCGCCTCGCGCCCCAGCGTGGTGGAGCTTTCGCGCATTTGCGGAATCGCGGCGCGCAAATATTTAATTAAATTGGTTTGCATTTGCGCCGCCGCAGCCGGATCGGTTTCGATCAGGTGTTGCACGCTGGCTAAAGTATTAAATAAAAAGTGCGGTTCGATTTGCGCCTGCATCGCGGCGAGTTTGGCTTCCATGAGTTGTTTGGTCAAGTCGGCTTGCTGCGCTTTTTGTTCGCTTTTGGTGGCGCGGTTTTTCAGGCGTCGATTGACAGAGATCACGCCCTTGGTCACAAATAACAGGGGGAACAACAACACAATCGCAGCGATGGTCAGGCCGCCGATAACAACGTGACGCACGCCACTGATTACTTGAGATCGAATTTTTTGTTTAAGTTCAGCTGACAATTCAGGCAACACTTCACCCGGCTTGAGCGCTTCATCTTTTGGTCCGATGTGGATTTGTAGCGGCCCCTTTTCGGATTTGCCGATACCAATTTTTACACTATTCTGCGGGTTGTCGCCAACAGTTAAATCGGCGTCAATGTTTATTTTTTTCTCGCTCTTTGGCGCGGCATTTTTGTCCGCACTATCGCTACCTTTTTGTTTGACGTCTACTTCCGCTTTTGATTTTCCGGCTACGGTATTTTCTATTTCACGCTTAGCTACTTCAATTTGCCGCTCGGCTTCTTTAATTTTTTCCTGCGCTTCATTAATTATTTCGTTGGCTTCGTCGGCGGCTTGTTTTTTGGCTTCTACAATTTCTTGTTTGGCCTGATTAATTTCCTGTTTAGCCTGTTCAATTTCCGCTAAAGCATTGTCGAGATCGGCCTGCCAGTCTGGGTTGTCGGTATAGCCGCGAATTTTTACGACGGTATTTTTCGCTACGCCCAACGCTATTTCACTTGATACCCGATTTGCCTCACGTCGAATGGCCGCCTTCATTTCCGGCGTGTCGCCCATTTCTTCCGGAGACGTACCCACCGATGCAGTGAACCAAATCGCCAACCCTAGCGCAACGGGGAATAAAATAATCCACGTCCACCACGAGGTATCGCCGATAAATTTGAATACGCGTTTCAAGTTGGTTTGTTGACCTGTAAATTAAGCGGCTGCATCAAGTTGCATGTTATCCCAGTCTTTGTAGTTTTTCTTGGCCGCTGGTTTTGGCAGCTCGTGCACAGAAGCAAATGCCCGGCGCGAAGTAACTGGCGTCAAGCGGCGCACCATATCGATCAGCGGCAATAGTATGGATTCGGCTACAACGGCGACGCCTGCGACGGCGGAAATACCTGTGACAT
>JBEEJL010000264.1:0-7422 GCA_041169175.1 Pseudomonadota bacterium
GTGCTCGAAGAAATGGGCGATTTGTGCCAAGCGGCCTTCGGCCAGATCACGCGGGGATTGGATGTGGCGATATAGATTGCACAACTTATCAACCGGCACGGCGAGTAATTTTTCATCGCTACCCGCTTCGTCGGTCATCTTCAACACGCCGACCGGACGGCAGCGCACCACCACGCCCATCGCCAGCGGCACCGGGGTAATTACCAGCACATCGACTGGGTCGCCATCGCCCGACAGCGTTTTTGGAATATAGCCGTAGTTGCATGGGTAATGCATCGCCGTGGACATAAAGCGATCGACAAACATCGCGCCAGTGGATTTATCCAGCTCATATTTAATCGGCTCACCATTCATTGGGATTTCGATAATGACATTGAAGTCGTTGGGCAAGTCACGCCCTGAGGGTACGCGGTCGAGGTTCATTTTTTTAGCTCTAGCAGATTGGAAAAATGAATTATACCGCAGAGCAGCACTCGTTCTGAAATCCTTACCTCGCCATAGGCTGATTTTTCTTGATCGCTTGTTCAATATGCTTTTTATTATTTTCGTTGTTGATAATAAAACATGCGACTATGGTGGCGGGTAGCCAGCCGATTAATGTTATCTGTAAAACCAGCAGGACTACGCCGACAATAATACGGCCTTTGAGCATGACGGCGAGGAAAGGCAAGAATAAAGCGAGTATATAAAGCATGTTGTTTCCTGTTTCGAGGGTTAAAAAAAACGGGTGACATGTCGTCACCCGTTTTATTTGGATCACTTACAAATTATAGCAACGGCACAATCATCAGCGCGACGATGTTAATAATTTTAATCATCGGGTTGATGGCTGGGCCTGCGGTGTCTTTGTACGGATCGCCTACTGTGTCGCCTGTTACTGCAGCCTTGTGTGCTTCCGAACCTTTGCCGCCGAAGTTATTGTCTTCGATGTATTTCTTTGCGTTATCCCACGCACCGCCGCCGGTGGTCATGGAGATAGCGACGAACAGGCCGGTGGTGATGGTGCCCATCAACACGCCGCCCAAGGCTTGTGGGCCGAGCGCGAGGCCGACGACGACTGGCACCAAAACGGGCAACAGTGACGGCACGATCATTTCTTTAATCGCGGCGGTGGTCAACATGCCGACGGCTTTGGAGTAATCCGGTTTGGCCGTGCCTTCCATGATGCCTTTGATTTCTTTGAACTGGCGACGCACTTCGACCACGACGGATCCTGCTGCACGTCCCACCGCTTCCATCGCCATCGCGCCGAACAGATAAGGAATCATGCCGCCAATGAACAGGCCGATGATGACCTTGTAATTGGATAAATCAAATGAGGTCAGCGCGCCTTTATTGTGAACGGAAAGTTCGTTGGTGTAATCGGCAAACAATACCAACGCCGCCAATGCAGCGGAGCCGATGGCGTAACCTTTGGTCACCGCTTTGGTGGTGTTACCGACTGCGTCGAGCGGGTCAGTAATATCACGAATGGCTTTCGGCAAACCCGCCATTTCAGCGATACCGCCTGCGTTATCGGTGATCGGGCCATAGGCGTCGAGCGCGACGATAATACCGGCCATCGACAACATCGAGGTCGCGGCAATCGCGACGCAATACAAGCCGCCCTTGTCGCCGCCGAGTGCGTAAGCCAGCCAAATGCCAAGGCAGATCACGAGGACCGGCAATGCCGTCGCTTTCATCGACACACCCAAACCGGCGATGATGTTGGTGCCGTGGCCGGTGGTCGATGCTTCGGCGATATGACGCACCGGCTTGAAATCAGTACCGGTGTAATATTCGGTGATCCACACTAATGCGGCGGTGATAATCAAGCCGATCAATGTAGCGAGCCACAAAGTCATCGGTGAGAGATTGAGTGGATTACCGGACATCAGCCAAGTCGTAACGGGATAAAACGCAATCGCTGACAATCCGCCAGCAACAGCCAAGCCGCGATACAAAGCATTCATGATTTTGCCGCCGTCGCGTGCATTCACGAATGAACAACCAATGATGGAAGCGATAATCGATACACCGCCTAACGCTAACGGATAGATCGCTGCGTTGCCAAAACCTTTCATGACTAATGCGCCGAGCAACATGGTGGCAATCAAGGTCACTGCGTAAGTCTCGAACAAGTCCGCCGCCATACCAGCACAATCGCCGACGTTGTCGCCGACGTTATCAGCAATCACCGCGGGGTTGCGAGGGTCGTCTTCGGGTATGCCGGCTTCGACTTTACCGACCAGGTCTGCGCCGACGTCTGCGCCCTTGGTAAAAATTCCGCCGCCCAAACGCGCAAAAATCGAAATCAGCGAGCCGCCGAATGCGAGACCGACGAGGGGTTGAAGATCGCCGCCGTTGGCCATCAAGAACGCGTAATAACCAGCAACGCCAAGCAAGCCGAGACCGACAACCAACATGCCGGTAATCGCGCCGCCACGGAAAGCAACAGCGAGCGCGGCGTTGAGGCCGTTGTTCGCTGCTTCTGCCGTACGCACGTTAGCCCGCACTGATACGTTCATGCCGATGTAACCAGTCGCACCGGATAAGACTGCACCAATTAAAAAACCGACTGCAGTTTTCGCGCCGAGAAAAGCGGCAATGAGAATAAGTAGAATGACGCCGACTACTGCAATGGCGGTGTATTGTTTATTCAGATACGCTTGCGCGCCTTCTTGAATCGCCGCAGCGATTTCCTGCATTTTTGCGTTGCCGGTCGGCTTGGCCATTAACCACTGGCGCGACCAGATTCCGTAAATGATTGCCGCGATGGCGCAGACGATTGCTAAAATAACACCTGGTGACATGCTTCCTCCCTACGATATTGTTGGCCGTTATGGGCGACCATTTACCCTTAAATAATTACAAAAAATAGTACCGCTAAAATTTGTGCTGTAAATATACCAGAATTTTTCGCGCCGTCACCTCTAGGCAAAGCCTGTTCTGCAGCCTTTCCAACAGCTTACATTTGGCCCTGGGCGGTGTTTTATAACTATTTGTTTTTATTTAATTATTTATTACTTTTCTGCTGCTCCCAAATAACAACAAAATAGCGGCATAATGCTAATGCTGCAACTGCAACACTGGCTTTCGCCAGCGGGGAAAATCGTTTTCGCGCTGTTATTTTTCTGACGGAGTTTTCATGAGCAAAGTTTTTTCCGATGCCAAAGCGGCACTACAAGATATTCTTAAAGACAATATTACGATCGCCGCTGGCGGTTTCGGTTTATGCGGCATACCGGAAAATTTAATCGGTGCACTGGTTGAAAACGGTGCGAAAAATCTCACCATCGTCGGCAACAATGCGGGCGTCGATGATTTCGGCATGGGCTTGCTGTTGAAAACGCGTCAGGTGAAAAAAGTCATCGCGTCTTATGTTGGCGAAAATAAAGAATTCGAACGCCAAGTCTTAGCCAATGAATTGGAATTACAACTCACACCGCAAGGCACGCTGGCAGAAAAATTACGTGCAGGCGGCGCAGGGATTCCAGGTTTTTATACGCGCACTGCATTCGGCACCAAACTCGCCGACGGCAAAGAAACCAAAAAATTCGGCGACAAAGAATATGTATTGGAAGAAGCGATACAAGCTGACATCTCGATAGTGAAAGCATGGAAAGGCGACAAAGCCGGCAACTTGGTTTACAACAAAACCTCGCGCAACTTTAATCCGATGATCGCCACCTGTGGCAAAATCACCGTCGCGGAAGTGGAAGAATTAGTCGAAGTCGGCCAGCTCGACCCGGATCAAATTCACACACCGGGCATTTATGTTGACCGAATTATCCAAGGTAAAAATTACCAAAAGCGCATCGAATTTCGCACCGTATCCGGCGCAGCCGCGTCGAAAAAAGATTCACCGATTCGCGACACCATGGCCGCGCGCGCGGCGCAAGAATTGCGCGATGGTTATTACGTTAATCTTGGTATCGGCATTCCGACACTCGTCGCCAATCACATTCCCAAAGGCATGAACGTGATTTTGCAATCGGAAAACGGCTTGCTCGGCATCGGGCCATTTCCTGTTGAAGACAAAGTCGATCCTGATTTAATTAACGCCGGCAAACAAACCATCACGACAATTGCCGGTTCGAGTTTCTTCAGCAGCTCGGATTCTTTCGCCATGATTCGCGGCGGCCACGTTGACCTTTCCATATTAGGCGGACTCGAAGTCGCCGAAAACGGCGACCTCGCCAACTGGATGGTGCCGGGCAAAATGGTCAAAGGTCCCGGCGGCGCGATGGACTTGGTGTCCGGCGTCAAGCGCGTCGTCGTGTTGATGGAACATACCGCAAAGGATGGCACACCGAAAATTCTCAAACAATGCTCGCTACCCATCACCGGCAAAGCGGTCGTTGATCTCATCATCACCGACTTGTGCGTGTTTGAAGTTGAAGCAGGAAAAAGTTTGAAACTGATTGAACTCCACGAAGGCACGACGCTCGAAGAAGTGAAAGCGAAAACGGGTTGTGAATTTCGGGTGGCTTTGTAACATCATGTAACTATTTGATTATATTTAATTATTTATTACTGTTATGAATAAATATTTTTCGCTCATATTATTATTTGGCCTGTTCGCAACGCACGCGCATGCAGATTCTTCCTCCATTATCGGCGCCTGGAAAAGTATCGACGATGGCAACGGCAAACCGCGATCCATCGTGCGCATTAGCGAAAGCGGCGGAATGTATGAAGGCGCAATCGAAAAATTATTCCCCGAACCAAACGAGGACGCCAACCCAAAGTGCGACAAATGTCAGGGTGAATTAAAAGACAAACCCATCCTCGGCATGAAAATAATTAACCAAATGAAGAAGCACGAAGACGAATACAAACACGGCACCATCATGGACCCGGACAACGGCAAAATTTACAAATGTAAATTGTGGTTGGAAGATGGCGGAAAAAAATTGAAAGTGCGTGGTTATATCGGTCCGTTGTTTCGGACGCAGACTTGGCTGAGAGAAGAATAGTTTTAGGGTACGCTCGCGCGCATGATCGAGTTCCCTCCCCTTCAAGGGGAGGGTTAGGGTGGGGATGGGTGTAAGAGTGAGCTATTCAGTCTGTTGTTGACGTGATTGTAATTACTTTGCCGGGGGTAGCCCGGCGGCTAGTCACTTTTCTTGCTTCGCCAAGAAAAGTAACCAAAAGAAGGCGAGCCCTCCGCGCTGCTTTTTGTTTTTGTTTTTTTATCGCTAATATTTCGTTGTGAATCGGGCGGCGAGAAAACTGGCTGGAACCTTAAATTCAAATCTGACATAGCGCGTAGCTCAAACAGGTTCTCACCGACAGCCCCCGATCCCCAACAAAAATATCAGCGGCGCAGAAGGGAGGAAGTGCTCTTTCTTCGATTTGCTTGTGTAGGGTGCGCCGTGCGCACGCGTAAGGCTTAATCCGGCAGCAATGAATGCTATTCAAAGTGAAACGCGTGCGCGCGGCGCAGCCTACGCCAAACTCTGCGCCGCTCCATCACCAAGAGAAATCTCCCCAAGCTGATTCACATCCACGCCTTCGAGACAAGCCACATTAAATCCATATCGCGTCGGATCGCTGCGTCGCTGATGATGCGTATAAATGCCGCACACGCTACAGAAATAATGTTTCGCCGTGCGCGTGTTCCACTGATACAAAGTCAGCTTGTCCGCACCTTTTAATATTTTAAGTCTATCCAGCGGTACATCGGCCATCACCGCGCCTTTGCGTTTGCACAGTGAGCAATTACAGCGGCGCAAATTCTCCAAGCCATTCAATAGTTCGACTTGAAATACCACTGCGCCGCAATGACAAGAACCTTGTTTAATTTCCATATCTTGTAGGAACAACGTCCCCTCCCCTTCAAGGGGAGGGATAGGGTGGGGATGGGTGAATGACAAACATTAAAACTGTAATTTATTTGCTCGGCTTCTGCGCCATCGCCGTCTGATACAGCATTGTTGAACGCGTGCCCGAACGACAAAAAGCCAGTGCAGGTTTTGGCGCGGCGGCTAACTGCTTACCGAATTCTGCTGCTGCGCTCCCCACTTGGCTGCTGACGACTGGCAGAAAAATATAATGCAAACCAAACACGCCAGCCGCTTCTTTAATTTGCTCATGCGTAGGTTGGTCGGCAGCCTCACCGTCGGGGCGATTGTTGATCAGGGTTTTAAAACCTAAGGAAACCACTTCTTTCATTTCTTCTATTTTCACCTGCGGGGAAGTGGCAAAATCCGTAGTGTGACGTGTCAGTTGTATGCTCATATCTATTCCTTTAAATCATTTACTAGGCTGATTAAATTTTGAAGTCTTTTAGTTTTTTCACTACGGCGACATTTTTTAATTTAACGTAATCAGGCAAACCGTTTTTAAATGGTGGGTAATCTTCACCGGCAATCAGCGGCGATAAATATTTACGACATTTTTCAGTGATACCGAAACCATCCGTCGTAATGAAATCACGCGGCATTTTTTTCTCGACGTTGGCGACGTCTTTTAATTGCGCGGTGGTGATTTTCCATTTGTATGGCTTGTCGCTGGTACGCGTAATCGCTGGCATGACTGAGTTGTGGCCTTTGAGCGCCAACTCGACCGCCGCTTTGCCGACGGCGTAGGCTTGCGCGACGTCGGTTTTCGAGGCGATGTGGCGCGCCGATCTCTGCAAATAATCGGCGACCGCCCAGTGATATTTGTAGCCGAGTTTGTCTTTGACTAAATTAGCAATCACCGGCGCAACACCGCCGAGTTGCGCGTGGCCGAATGCGTCTTTCAAACCACTCTCGGATAAAAATTTTCCGTCAGCGGTGTGCAAACCTTCGCTCACGCCGATGACGCAGTAACCGTATTTTTTGACCGTCTCTTCCACTTTGGCGAGGAATTTTTTCTCGTCAAAAGCGATTTCGGGAAACAATAAAATATGCGGCGCGTCGCCCACCTGCTCTGCCGCGAGCCCGCACGCGGCAGTAATCCATCCGGCATGACGGCCCATGACTTCGAGCACAAAAACTTTGGTCGAGGTTTTTGCCATCGACGCCACGTCGAATGCGGCTTCGCGGATAGAAGTGGCGACATACTTGGCCACTGAGCCAAAGCCGGGGCAGGTATCGGTAATGGGTAAATCATTATCGACGGTTTTCGGTACATGGATCGCTTGCAGCGGATAGCCCATTTTTTCTGATAATTGCGAAACCTTTAAACACGTATCCGCCGAATCGCCACCGCCGTTGTAAAAAAAGTAACCGATGTTATGCGCTTTGAATACTTCGATCAGTCTCTCGTATTGCGCGCGGTTTTCTTCCACGCTTTTTAATTTGTAACGGCATGAGCCAAATGCGCCCGCCGGTGTGTGACGTAGTGCGGCGATGGACTTGGCGGAATCTTTTGACGTGTCGATTAAATCTTCAGTTAGCGCGCCGATGATGCCGTTGCGACCTGCATAGACTTTGCCGATTTTATCTTTATGTT
>JBEEJL010000265.1:0-11084 GCA_041169175.1 Pseudomonadota bacterium
CGACACGGAAATACCCGGGTTGATCGCAGGACGGATACCGGCGTTAAACAAGTCGGTTTCCAAAAAGATCTGGCCGTCGGTAATCGAAATCACGTTGGTCGGCACGAAGGCGGTGACGTCGCCAGCCTGGGTTTCAATCACGGGCAATGCGGTCAATGAACCGGTTTTGCCTTTGACTTCGCCCTTGGTAAATTTTTCAACATATTCTGCGTTGACGCGCGATGCACGCTCTAGCAAACGGCTGTGCAAATAAAACACGTCGCCGGGATATGCTTCGCGGCCCGGAGGACGACGCAACAGCAAAGAAATTTGGCGATACGCTACAGCTTGCTTGGACAAATCGTCGTACACGATCAAGGCATCTTGACCGCGATCGCGGAAGTATTCGCCCATGGTGCAACCAGAGTAAGGAGCAAGGTATTGCATCGCGGCCGATTCAGAGGCGGTCGCCGCGACGATGATGGTGTAGGCCATCGCGCCGTGCTCTTCTAATTTACGCACGACGTTAGCAATCGACGATGCTTTCTGGCCGATAGCAACATAGACGCAGGTCATGTTCTCGCCTTTTTGGTTGATGATGGCATCCACCGCCACGGCGGTTTTACCCGTCTGACGATCGCCAATGATCAATTCGCGTTGACCGCGACCAATCGGCACCATCGCATCGATGGACTTCAAACCGGTTTGCATCGGTTGATCCACCGACTTACGGTCAATCACGCCTGGCGCGATTTTTTCAATTGGTTCGGACAGTTTGGCATTGACCGGGCCTTTGCCGTCTATCGGCTGACCGAGTGAATTGACTACGCGACCAATCAGCTCAGGGCCAACCGGCACTTGCAGAATGCGACCGGTACATTTGACGATGTCGCCTTCGGTAATATGTTCGTATTCACCCAAAATAACCGCGCCGACGGAGTCGCGCTCAAGGTTCAGCGCGAGGCCGAATGTGTTCTTGGGGAATTCCAGCATCTCGCCTTGCATCACGTCGGACAAGCCGTGTACGCGCACGATACCGTCGGTAACGGATACGACGGTGCCGGTGGTGCGGGCGTCTGCTGTGGTTTGCAGATTCTGGATTTTGCTTTTGATCAGGTCACTGATTTCTGCGGGGTTCAACTGCATGATGTCTCCTAGTCGGGCGCATCGCGCCCATCACTTACTGTTTAAGCGTTGTCGCCATTTGGTCCAAGCGACCGCGCACGGACGCGTCGATCACCACGTCGCCCACCGTCACTTTGACGCCGCCGATAAGGCCTGCGTTCACGGTAACTTTGGCGCGCACTTCTTTTTTGAAGCGTTTTTTTAACATGCTGACGAGATCGCTGACTTGGGTGTCGTTCAGCGGCATCGCGGTCTCGACCAAGGCTTCAACTTCGCCTTGTTCAGCTGCTTTGAGCAATTCATATTGATCGCGTATCGCAGGCAATACGCCCAAACGATTATTGTCGATCAACACGCGCACCATGCGTTTACCGTCGTCGTTCAACTTGCCTTCACACACGGCGAGGAAAGTTTTTTCCAAGTCGGTTGATTGCACATTGGGGTCGCCGATCATGCTTTGCATCGTGGCGTCAGCCGAAATCGCTGAAGTGAATTCCAGCATCTTCGACCAATCGGCAAAATTATTGCCTTGCTTGGCCAGCTTGAATACGGCTTCAGCGTAAGGACGGGCGATGGTGGAAAGTTCAGCCACTTATAGCTCCGTCTTTAACGCGTTGAGCAAATCGGCATGCGCCGCTGCGTTCACTTCGCGCTTGAGGATTTTTTCTGCGCCGGATACGGCAAGATCAGCCACTTTGCCGCGCAAGGTTTCTTTGGCGCGCGCAACTTCTTGCTCGATCTCGGCTTTGGCGCCAGTAATAATGCGCTGGCCTTCGGTGCTGGCCGTGCCTTTGGATTCTTCAACGATTTCTGAAGCGCGCTTTTCAGCGAGGGCAATAATTTCCGAAGCTTGCGTTTTGGCGTCGCGAATCACTTCGCTGGAACGCTTTTCCGCCAATTCGAGATCATGCTTGCCACGCTCGGCGGCTTGTAGGCCGTCAGCAATTTTTTTCGCGCGTTCATCAATGGCTTTAATCAGCGGTGGCCACACGAATTTCATCGTGAACCAAGCCAAAATAAAGAATACGAAGAACTGTGCAAATAAGGTTGCGTTTAAGTTCATGGGTTACCTTTCGCAATTCGCCGAAAATGTTCGGCGGCGGTTACGCGGGAATTAGCCGGCAAACGGGTTAGCGAAAGCAAACATCATGGCGATACCAACGCCGATCAGGAACGCCGCGTCGATCAAACCAGCCAGCAAGAACATTTTGGTTTGCAGCGTGTTCATCAGTTCCGGTTGACGTGCAGCGGCTTCAATATATTTTCCGCCCATCAAGCCGATACCGATACAGGCACCGATAGCGCCCAAGCCAATAATAAGACCGCAAGCCAAAGCAACCATTGCGACGTTTGTCATGACAACTCCTTGTTTTAGTAAATCTACGTGGTTAATAAAAAATCAAAAAAGCTTAGTGATGCTCGTGCGCTTGGCCGATGTAGACCAAGGTCAACATCATGAAAATGAACGCTTGCAACACCACAATCAGGATATGGAATATCGCCCAGATCGTACCGGCGACGACGTGGCCGAAAAAGCCATACACGGTGGCGGTGCTGCCGAGCAAAGCGATCAACATGAAGACCAATTCGCCGGCGTACATATTGCCGAATAGACGCATACCTAGTGACACGGTTTTGGCGACGTATTCAATAATGTTCAAACCCAGATTGGCCGGAATCAACCACCATTTGTCGCCGAACGGCGCGGCGATCAACTCGTGCGCAAAACCGCCGAGGCCTTTAATTTTGATGCTGTAATAAATCATCAACGCGAACACGCCGAGCGCCATGCCGAGCGTGCCGTTCAAATCGGCGGTCGGTACCGAGCGCACATATTTAATATGGAAAAATTCTGCGATTCGCGGCAGGAAATCCACCGGCAAGAAGTCCATGGCGTTCATGAAGAACACCCAGACAAAAACGGTCAGCGCGAGCGGCGCGATAAAAGTACGGTTGCCGTGAACAATGCTCTTGGATTGTTCTTCGACCATTTCGACGATCATTTCGACGAAACCTTGCAAGCGGCCCGGCACACCCGATGTGGCTTTGCGTGCAACAAAATACATCAGCCCAATACCAATCAGGCCCATCAACACGGAAAAAACTACCGTATCAATATTGATCACGCTGAAGTCGATAATCGAGGTCTGTTTTTTCGTCCCCAGCTGCTGCAGGTGATGGACGATGTATTCGGAAGATGTCGGTGCGGAATGATCGGCGGCCATGATGTCTTATATCTTTTTGAAAAATAATATCGCTACAAAATAACTTTTAAGTGCCGCGATGAGGCCAAGTAACAGCGCCCACCACACCAAACTGCTATACAACTTTACGACGGCTGCTAACAACAACAGCATGGATAAAACTTTAATCGCTTCGCCGATAAAAAATGTCGCGGCGGTAACGCGGTTGCTGCGCGCCGTCATGCTCAAGCGCAATGCCAATAAACCATTCGGCACAAAGCACACCAAACCGCCCAACAGCGCGGAAATCGCCGCATGTTGTCCGCCAAACCAGGCTGCTATTAAGGCAACGAAGAAAGTGGCGGCGATTTGTAATAAGACTATTCGAAGCATATTTAAGCAGGATTTAACGGCTGGATTACAAAAGCTCAATATAATCAGCGGGGTTCAAACGACCTGGCTTCGCAAAACTTTGCAATTATAGCGGGGGACGCTAGGCAGCGTCAAACACTTGTTGCGACGCATTAACGCTTCTTCCCCGTGAGTTTTTCGATAATGCCGTCGAGCTGGTCCAAATTGCCATATTGAATCACCAGGCTGCCCGCGCCTTTGGCTTTGGGCTTGAGCGTGACGTGCGCGCCAATTGCATCGGCGATTTCTTCTTCTACCTTTAATAAGTCGGCGTCGGCGCGTTTGATTGGCTGGGCCAGTTTCACTTTGCCTTCGAGCATGACTTGACGCTCGATTTCGCGCACCGACCAGTTTTTCGCGATGGCTTCAGTCGCCAGCGCGACTTGTTTAGCCGCAGACAATGCCAGCAACGCGCGCGCATGACCCATGTCGAGTTTGCCTTGCATAAGCATATCCTGCACCGGTTTGGCCAGTTGCGTCAGACGCAATAAATTAGTAACGGCGCTGCGCGAGCGGCCGACGGCTTTTGCGGCTGCGTCGTGCGTCATGCTGAATTCTTCGATCAGGCGCTGAATGCCGAAGGCTTCTTCCATCACGTTCAAATCTTCGCGCTGAATGTTTTCGATCAGCGCCATCGCCAAAGTCGCATCATTCGCCACTTTGCGGCTGATGACTTGCACCTCGTTTAGGCCAGCCAACTTGGCCGCGCGCCAGCGCCGTTCACCCGCGATGATTTCAAATTTATCCGCGCCGAGCGAGCGCACCAAGATCGGCTGCATGATGCCGTGCTCTTTAATCGACTCGGCCAACTCTGCCAGCGATGCCTGATCCATGTGCGTGCGCGGCTGATATTTGCCCGGCTGAAGCTGCGCCAACTTTACCGTGAGCAGGCGCTCACCAGCTTCTAAGGCCGGCGCGGCGACTAGTGCTGGCGCAGACGCTTTATTGCCGCCGAGCAAGGCATCGAGGCCACGACCTAAGCCTTTGTTTTTATTCATGAATTGCCTCTGCTTTTTTAATCTTTTTGTTGTCGATAACGATGCCTTCGCGTTCCAGCAGTTCGCGCGCAAAGGCGAGGTGAGCGATCGCTCCTTTGGATTGCATGTCATGTTGCAACACGGATTTGCCGAAACTCGGCGCTTCGGCGACGCGGATATTACGAGGGATGACGGTATCAAAAACCTTGGCGCCGAAATGTTGTTTGATCTGCTCGGACACCTGCACGGTGAGCGCGCTGCGCGGATCGTACATGGTGCGCACCAGCGCTTCGATTTCGATCGTCGGATTGAGGTTTTCTTTGACTTTGCGCAGCGTGCCGACCAAATCACTCAAACCTTCGAGCGCGTAATATTCGCATTGCATCGGGATGATGACGGCGTCGGCGGCGGTGAGCGCATTGACGGTGAGCAAATTCAGCGCGGGCGGGCAGTCGATCAGGACAAATTCATATTCATTTTGGCTGGTCGCAAACGCTTCCTTGAGACGAAACTCGCGTCGCTCCAAATTAATCATTTCGATTTCGGCACCCGCGAGTTCGCGATTAGCGGGCAACACGTCGTAACCGGCTTCGGATTTCACGCGCGCTTCGTTCAAGCTTGCTTCGCCCAATAACAAGTCGTAAATATTTTTTTCCGGCTCGCCCTTGTCGATGCCGCTACCCGTCGTCGCGTTGCCTTGCGGATCGAGATCGACCAACAACACGCGCTGGCCGTAATGCGCCAAACTCGCGGCGAGATTAACGGCGACGGAGGTTTTGCCGACGCCGCCCTTTTGGTTTGCTATGGCGAAAATTTTCATCTGTTTTTTCTTATACGTTTGGTTTAAGCACGACAAGATGGCGCTTGGCGTCGAGCTCGGGCACATGCAGTTCAGCGACTTTTTCTACGCTGAATGTCGTTGTCAATTTGAGAATTTCTTCGTGCGGATACACGCCTTTCATCGCGAGCATTTGTCCGTCGCGCGCGAGCAAGTGTCCGGCTTGATCGACGAATTCACTTAAGTCGGAATAGGCGCGTGAAATGACGGCGTCGAATTTTTTTACCGTCTGCCACAACTCAACGCGCTCGTTAATCACTTCGCAATTGCTCAAACCTAATTCGGTTTTCGCCTGGGTGAGAAAGGCGGTTTTTTTGTGATTGCTGTCGAGCATGGTCACGCGCAAATCGGGGCGTGCAATCGCTAAAGGAATGCCGGGCAAACCGGCGCCGCTGCCAACGTCGAGCAGATTATTTTTCCCCGCGACAAACGGCAACACGGTGAGACTGTCGAGCACATGCAGCGTGATCATTTTATCCAGCTCGCGCACGGCGGTCAGGTTGTGTACCTTGTTCCATTTTTCAATCAGGCGCACATAGGCGATCAATTTTGCCTGCGCGTCTTTCGGCAACGCGAGTTTCAGCGTGGCTAATCCGTCAGATAATTTTTTTTCCAGTGATGGTGTTTCGGTCGCGACAGACATTTTGAAACCTTACAAAAACTTCAAATTAATCAAATAGTTATGCAGATTGCTGCTGATCGTTATTTTTCAAACTGCTTTTTTTCAAATGCACTAACAACAGCGAAATCGTGGCCGGTGTCATGCCGGAAATTCTGCCCGCCTGGCCCAAGGTTTCCGGTTGATGCTGATTGAGTTTTTGCTGCGCTTCTTTCGACAAGCCGCGCACTTGGGTGTAATCCATATTGCTCGGCAGACGCAAAGTTTCCTGTTCGACCGAGCGCGCCACTTCGTCTTGCTGACGCGCGATATAGCCGTGATATTTCACCGCGATTTCTACTTGCTCCGACACGCTGGCATCGGGCGTTGCTTCGCCCGCGCCGGGCAAAGTCATCAAGCTCGCATAGGTCACGTCGGGGCGGCGCAATAAATCCAGCAGCGAATATTCGCGCTCTATCGACTGGCCGAGTACGCGCTGCGCGTCGGCGTCGGGCAGGTTTTTCGGATTGACCCAGGTCGATTTCAAGCGCTCGGTTTCACGTGCGACGGCTTCGCGTTTTTGTTCGAACGCCGCCCAGCGTACGTCATCAACCAAGCCCAATGTGCGACCGATTTCCGTCAGTCGCGCATCGGCGTTGTCTTCGCGCAATTGCAGGCGATATTCGGCGCGGCTGGTGAACATGCGATACGGCTCATTCACACCGCGCGTGACCAAGTCATCGACCAACACGCCTATATAGGCTTCGTCACGGCGTGGGCACCACGATGCTTTGCCTTGAGTTTGCAAACCGGCATTCACGCCCGCCAACAAGCCTTGCGCGGCGGCCTCTTCGTAGCCGGTCGTGCCGTTAATCTGGCCGGCGAAAAACAGTCCGGCGATGCTTTTGGTTTCCAGCGACGACTTCAAACCGCGCGGATCGTAGTAATCGTATTCAATCGCATAGCCGGGGCGTAGAATATGCGCTCTTTCTAAGCCTTTGATTGAATTGACTAATTTTAACTGAATATCAAACGGCAAACTGGTCGAAATGCCGTTTGGGTAAATTTCATGCGTCGCCAAACCTTCCGGCTCGAGGAAAATCTGGTGCGAGGCCTTGTCGGCAAAGCGATGGATTTTGTCTTCAATCGACGGACAATAACGCGGGCCGACGCCTTCGATCACGCCGGTAAACATGGGCGAGCGGTCGAGGCCGCTGCGGATAATATCGGCGGTTTGTTGATTGGTATGGGTAATCCAGCACGGCACTTGGCGCGGATGCTGACTGGCGCGGCCCATGAAAGAAAACACCGGCGCAGGTGAATCGCCCGGCTGCTCGGTCATGACGGAATAATCAATCGTGCGGCCATCGAGGCGCGGCGGCGTACCGGTTTTCAGGCGGCCTTGCGGCAATTTCAATTCTTTCAAGCGCGCGGCCAAACTCACCGACGGCGGATCGCCCGCGCGACCGGCTTGGTAATTGGCCAAGCCGACGTGAATCAAGCCAGACAAAAAGGTACCGGCGGTCAACACCACGGTTTTGCCGCTGAAGCGGATTCCCAGTTGCGTGACCACGCCGGTAACGCGGTCGCCTTCCAGCGTTAAATCGTCCACCGCCTGCTGGAATAAAGTTAAATTGGCTTGATTTTCAAGGCGATGGCGAATCGCGGCTTTATACAGAATACGGTCAGCCTGCGCGCGCATGGCGCGAACCGCCGGGCCTTTGCTGCTATTTAATATACGGAATTGAATGCCTGCCTCGTCCGTCGCCGCCGCCATCGCACCGCCGAGTGCATCAACTTCTTTCACCAAATGGCCTTTGCCGATGCCGCCGATAGACGGATTGCACGACATTTGCCCTAGCGTTTCAATGTTGTGGGTGAGCAATAAAGTGCTGCAACCCATGCGCGCAGCCGCCAGCGCGGCCTCAGTACCAGCATGGCCGCCGCCGACTACGATCACATCAAAAGTTTGGGGAAATTGCATGGTTTAGCAGAATCTTCTCGGGATGCGAATGATACGCCAAAACTGTTGAAGGATGAAGGCGGAAGGATGAAGGATGAAGAGAAAAACCTGGGTTTCACGTGGAACATTGCTTGAGGGATGAGCGTTAAAGGACGAAAACGACGGGTGCTTTGCCGCCCGAATGTTTCACGTGAAACATGAGCCTCCTCGACTTTCATCCTTCCGCCTTCATACTTCATCCTTTGAAAAAGCCTTCATCCTTAAAATCGGTTTTCACCCCTCTGGCCATCCCGTTGCCCTATTCGCTCAAAGTAAACCACCCATCCCCCGCCGCCGTTGAACACCTAACCGCCCGCTTGGCGCGGCATGACAATAAAGGAAGCGACATGTTTAAACGAGGACTCTTACTGGCTTTGTGCGCAACCGTGCTATCCGGCTGCATCATCACTCCTGCACATTTGCGCGTTACGCCTCCGCGCGTTGACGTGGTTTATGGCAATGGTTATTACTACAATGGCGGCTATTACAATGGCTACAATAATGGTGGTTACAACAACGGTGGTCATCACCATCATCACGATCGTTAATATAACTATTTGATTATATTAAATAATCAGCTTTTTTCAAAATCACCGACGCTATACGCGCCGGTGATTTTTGCATTTAAATGGCCACTATCTTGCGGCCTGATTACCAAGATCTATCGGCCACGGCCTCTTTATCAAAACCGCTGACTACACTAGCAGCATGATTCTTCTCCGCCCCGCCACACTCGCCGACCTCAACCTCCTGCGGCGTTGGGATAGCCAGCCACACGTCATTACCGCCAAGAACTCGGATGATGTTGAAGATTGGGGATGGGAAACCGGCCTCGCGCGCAACCCGCCGTGGCGCGAACAACTCATCGCCGAGCTCGACGGGCGGCCCATCGGCTTTGTGCAAATCATCGACCCGGCCTTGGAAGAAAGTCATTACTGGGGCGATGTAGGTGGAAATTTGCGCGCGATAGATGTTTGGCTCGGCGAAGCTTCCGATCTCGGCAAAGGCTACGGCACGCACATCATGCAACTCGCTCTCGCGCGCTGCTTCGCCGAGGCAAATGTCACCGCCGTGTTAATCGACCCACTCGCCGGCAACACGCGTGCGCATAGATTTTACGAACGCATCGGTTTTCGGTTTGTTGAACCGCGGCGATTTGGGGATGATAAATGTTTGGTGTATCAAATTCGCCGCGAAGAATTCACGCGTCGTTGAACTAATCAGCGCGCTATTTCCCGATACAAAAGCGCGAAAAAATTTCCCCCAGCAAATCATCGGCGCTGAATTCGCCGGTGATGTCGCTCAAGCGCGCTTGCGCAAGGCGCAATTCTTCGGCGAATAATTCCGGTTTGCTGAGTTGTAATAGTGCCGTGGTGAGATGCGCGGCGGCTTGTTCGAGCGCAGTGGTGTGACGACGACGCGCCATGTAGATGCCTTCGCCAGTGTTATGCCAGCCGGCGAGTTGCAATAAATGTTGGCGCAACAAATCGACGCCTTCACCATTTTTTGCGGACAAATAAATATGTGTGCCATCGGCTCGCTGTTCGATTTGTGCCGTGCGTTTTGCTAAATCAATTTTGTTATGCACAAACACGACTGGCAAAGATGCGGGTAATTTTTTGCGGATGACGTCTTCGTAATCGTGGTTAGCTTGCGTTGTATCGCGGATGACTAATACGATTCCTGCTTTTTCTATCGCCGCATAAGTCCGCGCGATGCCGATTTTTTCTACTTCATCGTCGCTCTCGCGCAGCCCGGCAGTGTCAATAACGTGCATTGCTATACCATTGATTATAATAAGATTTTTTATACTGTCGCGCGTAGTGCCGGCTATCGGCGTAACGATGGAAACGTCTTCACCCGCGAGCTTGTTCATCAAGCTCGATTTGCCGACGTTAGGTTGGCCGATTAAGACAACCTGCAAACCTTCTCGCAATAACTGGCCTTGCTTGGCGTTAGCTAACAGCGCGTCGAGTTGTGCGCGCAATTGTTTTAGCCGATTCGCTGCATCGGTGACTTGAATGAAATCAATTTCTTCTTCGGGGAAATCCAGCGTCGCCTCAACCAGCGCACGCAAATGCGTGAGGCCATCGACCAGCGAATGAATCTGTTGTGAAAATTCGCCCGACAGTGAACGCATGGCCGATTGCGCGGCTTCAGCGGTCGAGGCTTCAATTAAATCGGCAACGCTTTCAGCTTGCAGTAAATCCAGTTTGTCGTTCAGAAATGCACGGCGCGTGAATTCGCCCGGCTGTGCGATGCGCGCGCCAAGTTCGATGCAGCGTTGCAAAATCAATTGCAACACCGCGTTACCGCCGTGGCCTTGTAACTCGATCACATCTTCACCGGTAAACGATTGCGGCGCCGGAAAAAATAAAGCGAGCCCTTGATCAAGAGCTCGCTTATCGGCGGAATAAAAAGACGTGAAGGTCGCGACGCGCGGAACAAGATTTTTTTCTGTTAGCGCTTGCGCCATCGCGGCCAGATTTTTTCCCGACACACGCACCACACCGATACCGCCGCGGCCCGGCGCGGTCGCGATAGCGGCAATGACTTCTGCCGCGTTTTTATCAGCGCTTGACATTCTCCGTGGCGGCGACTTCGCTCGCGTGTGCGCGGGTGAGCGTCCACTGTTGCGCGATAGAAAGAATATTATTCACCGTGTAATACAACACCAGGCCAGCGGGGAAAAAGAAAAAGAATACGCTGAACATCAACGGCATAATGGTCATCATTTTCGCCTGGATCGGATCCGGCGGCGGCGGGTTGAGTTTGGTGGTGATAAACATAGTGATACCGTAAATCACCGGCAACACATAATAAGGATCGGCCGCGGACAAATCCTTAATCCACAACGCGAACGGCGCATGACGCAACTCCACCGCACCGAGCAACACCCAATACAGCGCGAGGAAAATCGGCATCTGCAACAGAATCGGCAAACAACCGCTGAGCGGATTAATTTTTTCTT
>JBEEJL010000266.1:0-7224 GCA_041169175.1 Pseudomonadota bacterium
AATGCGAGGTGATGGCGCTGATGACGTGCCCAGGATTTTTCCAGACCTTCATCGCGCAACAATAATAATGATTCGTGCAGCGCGTAGAGACTGTTTACTGGCGCGGTGTGGTGATAAGTACGTGTAGTGCTGCCCCAATAATTCAAAATCAAATTCAAATCCATGAACCAGCTATGCACTTTGTCTTTGCGGCCTTTGACGTAATCGACCACGCGTTCGTTGTACGAGACGGGCGACAAGCCCGGTGTGCAGGACAAACATTTCTGGCTGGCGGAATAAATGGCATCGATGCCCCACTCGTCCACTTTGAGCGGCGAGCCGACTAAAGATGTCACGGCATCAACAATGACGAGACAATCGTATTTGTGTGCGATTTCGGTGAGCAATTTAGCGTCAGACATACAACCGGTTGAGGTTTCTGCGTGTACGAAGGCGACTACGCGCGCATCACGATTGGCTTTCAATGCGTCTTCGAGTTTTTGCGGGCTGACCGGTTCGCCCCAAGTGTCTTCAACCACGACGGCTACACCACCTGCGCGTTCGACGTTTTCGATCATGCGTCCGCCGAATACGCCGTTGCGGCAGACGATAACTTTGTCACCTGGCGCGACCATGTTGACAAAGCAGCTTTCCATGCCGACCGAGCCGGGACCGGAAATCGGAAAGGTCAGCGCGTTTTCGGTTTGGTAGGCGTAACGCAGCAGCGTCTTCAGCTCTTCCATCATGGTGACAAAAATCGGATCGAGATAACCGATGGCGGGCGAGCTCATCGCGCCGAGCACGCGCGGGTTGATGTCCGACGGACCGGGGCCCATCAAGGTGCGTAATGGCGGCTGGAAGGTACTGATTTTGTTACGAGCGAGGGTGGACGACATGAAAGCTCCAGCTAGGTTAATTATAATAATTAAAACAGTTTAACGATTCGAGAAACTATTCACAAGTTTGCCCATGTTGTGCTGCGAGTGATTAGCTGGATAAATATTTTCTTGCTTGGTTCGTGGTGAATAGTAACTAATTGACGTACAAAATAAAAAGCCATTTCGCTTTTTAGCGAAATGGCAAATTATTCAATAAAATCAAATAGTTACTAAGCGAAGTTTTTCGACGCGAAATCCCAGTTGACCAAATTCCAGAATGCCGCGAGGTAATCGGGACGCTTGTTGCGGTAGTCGATGTAATACGCATGTTCCCATACGTCGCAAGTGAGCAGCGCGACTTTGCCGCTGGTCATCGGCAGTTGCGCGTTCGAGGTGCTCATCAATTCAACGGTGCCGTCGGCGTTTTTCACCAGCCAACCCCAACCGGAACCGAAGGTGCCGATGCAAGTTTGCGTGAATTGTTTTTTGAATTCGTCGAAAGAACCGAATTTGGCTTTGATCGCGTCAGCCAATTTACCGGTAGGCTCGCCGCCGCCGTTAGGCTTCAAGCAATGCCAATAGAAAGTGTGGTTCCAAATTTGTGCGGCGTTGTTGAACAAACCGCCGGACGATTTTTTGATAATGTCTTCCAGGCTGGTATTTTCGTGCTCGGTGCCTTTGATCAGGTTATTCAGATTGGTAACATACGTCTGATGATGTTTGCCGTAATGGAATTCCAGCGTCTCTTTCGAGATATGCGGCTGTAGTGCATCCATCGCGTAAGGTAATGTGGGTAACTTGTGTTCCATAGTGATACTCCTTGTTGGTGAGCTTTTTGATGAATTGATTTTACTCTCTGACAGCGAGACGGGCAAATACGTTCGTGTCAGCGCGCTAATAACAAGTAGAGGAGTAACAAATTGATGACCACTGAAACTAACGCAAACGTCGCCCATAAGCGATGCCGATTGCGCTCAATTAAAGGCATGCGCGCGGCGGTTTCCAGCGGCATCGCATCACCACGTTCCAGCGCCAGCAGCATTTCTTCTGCGGTTTCAAAACGCTGCTTCGGTTCACGCGCAACCGCTTTGAGAATAATATTTTCCAGCCACATCGGAATGTCAGGGCGAAAGCGCGTCGGCGGCGAGGCTTCGCCAAATTGCGGATTTTGAAACGGTTCGATTTCACCGTAAGGATATTTACGCGTGAGCAAATGATATAGCGTCACGCCCGCAGCATATAGATCACTTTGCGCGGAAGCTGCCGCCCCCGAGAATAATTCCGGCGCCATATAGCTTGGCGTACCCGCGTTGCCTTGCAATTCCGGATACGGTACACCTGCCGCCAGCGCAACGCCCATATCGAGTATGCGCAAGCCGCTGTCTTTGCCGATGTGTAAGTTCGCCGGCTTGATGTCGCGATGGGTGATGGACAATCGATGTAGCGCACCGAGACCTTTGAGGATGCGCGTAGAAATATCAGTCACGCTGGCAACGGTGAAATGGGTACCGGCGTCGATTTGATTTTGCAGCGTCGTGCCGTCGTGATAACTCATCACATAATATAAAAAATGTCGCGCGTCGCTGGCGAGCGGAATGATATGCGGGAAATGCGGCGACACCAAGCGTTTAGCCAGCCACTCTTCCGCCAGCAAACCTTCGCAACTTTGTTTGTCGTCGGCGAAAGCGGGTTGTAAAGTTTTTAGCGCGCATATCTGCCCGCTCTCACTAGAGCGCACTTTATATAATAGCGTCGCGCGCGATTCGTGCAATAGCTGCAATACTTCAAAGCCATCGATGCGTTGGCCGGGTTTCAAGCGTGCTGGTAATGGCAGATGTTTTCCTGCTTGCAATAAATCGCGCCAGTCTTCTTTAGGCAGCGCATTGACGCGCACTACCAACGTCGTTGCATTATCGCCGCCGCCTGCGGCTAACGCGGCGTTGACCAATTCATCCGCCGCGCGCTGTGGGTCGGTGTGCAAATATAATATCTCATGGATGCGCTTGTCGCCGAGGGGCTCCCACACGCCGTCACAGCAAATCAAGAACACATCGCCTTCGCTCACCTCGCCGTCGATATAGTCCGGCACCAAATGTTGGTCGAGGCCGACCGCACGCTTCAACACATGTTGCATGTCTGGGCGATTCCACACATGATCCTGCGTCAATTTTTCGCACACATTATTCGACAAGCGATACACGCGCGTGTCGCCGACATGACCGATCACATAACGATTGCCGCGCAAAACGAGCAAGCTCAGCGTGCACGACATACCAGCGAATTCTTTTTTCGATGCGCTTTGCGAAAGAATCCAGCGATTGATTGCCGTCAATACTTTGTCGAGCGATAAAGAAATTTCCCACGTCTCCGGTGTGGCGTAATAATCGGCGAGCAAACCGCGCACCGAATATTCCGCTGCCTCGCGCCCACCGCCGTTGCCCGACACACCATCGGCCACCGCAAACAGCGCGCCTTTGATCGCCAGCTCAGGTCCTTCAGGCGTGACCATGCCGCAAAAATCTTCGTTACGTTCGCGTTTGCCGATTTGCGTCGCGTAGCCGGTGGAAAATGTGAGTGGCATAATTATCGTAACTATTTGATTAAATTAAAGTTTTTAATCATATTTTGGCGACGGTCATATGCGCTGCGCCCCACGTCGTGCGCCAACGACCTTTTACTGCGGTCAAACCAGTGAGCGCAAAAAATGCCAACGCCGCGAAGATCAAAAATCCAATTTGATAGCTGCCGGTGAGCTGTTTGGAATAACCCATCGATGACGCCAAATAAAATCCGCCGACGCCGCCCGCCATACCGACCAAACCGGTCATCACGCCGATTTCTTTGCGGAAACGCTGCGGCACTAATTGGAATACCGCGCCGTTGCCCGTTCCTAAGGCTAACATCGCGCAGACAAATACGCCGAGCGCCATCCAGTCTTTCGGCAAACCGAAACTCACGATCACCAAAAAAATCCCTGCGAGCACATAACAAACGGACAAAGTTTTGATACCGCCAATACGATCCGCCACGAGGCCACCCATAGGCCGCACCAGGGAACCGGCGAACACGCAAGCGGCGGTGAAGTAACCGGCGACTTGCGGCTTCAAACCATATTGGTCGCTGAAATAAATCGTCAGCGACGACGCAAGACCAACAAAGCCGCCGAAGGTCACGCTGTAAAACAGCATAAACCACCACGCGTCTTTATCTTTTAATACTTTTAAATAATCTGACAAGGCTTTGGGTGGCGGACATTCCGGGCTGTCTTTTGCCATTAACGTATAAGTAATCAACACCAACACCAACGGAATCGCCGCGAGGCCGAACACATTATTCCAACCATACGCCGCTGCCAAGCCAGGGGCTAATAGCGCGGCAAATGCCGTACCCGAATTGCCCGCACCGGCGATGCCCATCGCCTTGCCTTGATGCTCGGGCGGATACCAGCGCGAGGCCAACGGTAACGCGGCGGCGAACGAGGCGCCCGCTACGCCGAGCGCGATACCGAGAATCAACACTTGCTGATAAGTGTGAATACCGAAATACCAAGCAGCAAATAATGAAGCGATGACTATTACCTGACCGATGGTGCCCGCCATTTTCGGCTTGAGATGATCCACCATCACACCCATCACCAAACGTAGCAGCGCGCCTGCTAAGACCGGCGTTGCCACCATCAAGCCGCGTTGCGCGGGCGTGAGCGAAAGATCTTTGGCGATTTGCACGCCGAGCGGACCGAGTATCACCCACACCATGAAGCTCAAATCGAAATAGAGAAAGGCCGCGAATAAAGTGGGTGTGTGACCTGCCTTGAGAAAAGATGATTTCATGAGGAACTCCGTAAAATAAAAAATCGAAGAATGAAATCCCCTCCCCTTCAAGGGGAGGGCTAGGGTGGGGATGGGTCAATAGATGCTCGACGAAACCCATCCCCATCCTAACCTTCCCCTTGAAGGGGAAGGGACCTCTTGGATGCTCTACCAGCCTTAAGGAAAATAAAGCTGACTACCAATTCACACCTGCAAATAAACCTCACCAGCCTCCACCTTCACCGCAAACCGTTGCGCACACCCTTCATCCGGTGCGACAGCGCAGCCGTCAGCCAATTGAATATTCCAATTGTGCAGCGGGCACACCACCGTTTTCCCCAGCACGATGCCTTGCGACAACGGCCCGCCTTTGTGCGGACACTTATCGCGCAAGGCAAATACTTCGTCTTGATCATTGCGAAACACGGCGATATCACCTTCGTTGCGCTTCACCACACGCGAACCCAAGCGCACGATGTCGTTCACGCCGCAAATTTTTTTCCAATCGCTCATGCTGGCAGCTCCAATAATTCGAATTCACGTCGCTTGATGCCCTTCACTTCTTCCAGCCACGGATCTTTTTCATCCTGCAGGGCAAATAGCAAACGGTCGTACAAGGCGTTGCGGTTCGTCGCATCGTCGAGCATTTTTTGCTTCACATAATCGAGGCCGACACGAGCGACCCAATGCACAGTGCGGTCGAGGTAACGCGCTTCTTCACGGTAAAGCTGGATGAAGGCGCCGGAGTATTCCAACACTTCTTCCGCCGTTTTCACTTTGCATAAAAATTGCGCCACTTCGGTTTTGATGCCGCCGTTGCCTGCGACATAAATTTCCCAGCCCGATTCGACGCCGATGACCCCGACGTCTTTAATGCCGGATTCAGCGCAGTTGCGCGGGCAACCGCTGACGGCGAATTTCACTTTATGCGGCGCATACATTTTCCAGAAAGTTTTTTCCAGGTCGATACCCATTTGCGTCGAATCCTGCACGCCGAAGCGACACCATTCGCTACCGACGCAAGTTTTCACCGTGCGCAAAGCTTTGGCATACGCATGACCCGACGGCATGGCGAGGTCGGCCCACACGCTGGGCAAATCTTCTTTTTTCACGCCGAGTAAATCGATGCGCTGACCGCCGGTGACTTTAACTGTCGGGATGTTGTATTTATCTACCACGTCGGCAATGCGACGCAGTTCGCTCGCGTTAGTCACGCCGCCGAACATACGCGGCACGACGGAATAAGTGCCGTCCTTTTGGATATTGGCGTGTGCGCGTTCGTTGATGAAACGCGATTGCGGATCGTCTTTGGCTTCGTGCGGCCAAGTGCTGAGCAAATAATAATTCAGCGCCGGACGGCAACTGGCACAACCGTTGGGCGCGCGCCACTCCATGAAATGCATCACGTCAGGAATGGTCAGTATTTTTCTCTCGCGAATCGCCTTACGCACTTCTTCGTGCGTGTGATCGGTGCAGCCACACATCGGTTTGGTAGTCGTCAGTTGCGGCGCGTAAGCGCCGCCGACTGTGCTAGCGAGAATTTGCTCGACCAATCCAGTACACGAACCGCATGAGGAAGAAGCTTTGGTGTGCTTGCGCACATCGTCGAGACTGAACAAACCTTTTTCTTTAATCGCTTTGACGATGGTACCTTTGCATACGCCGTTACAGCCGCAGACTTCAGCGCTATCGGCCATCGCCGCCGCTTTGTTTTGCCCTTGATGGCCGCTGTTGCCTAAATGGTTTTGGCCGAACATCAAGTTATCGCGCACTTCGTTGATGTTTTGCTTGTCACGCAATAACTGGAAATAATAGGATCCGTCAGACGTATCGCCGTACAACACGCTGCCGACGATTTGGTCATTCTTGATCACCAGTTTTTTATATACACCGCCGATGGCGTCGTGTAGCAGAATTTCTTCGCAATCATCGCCGCCGGAAAAATCGCCGGCCGAAAATAAATCAATGCCGGTGACTTTAAGTTTGGTCGAGGTGACTGAACCTTGATAACGACCGATACCCAACTCGCCCAAATGATTGGCGCAGACTTTCGCCATATCGAACAAAGGCGCGACCAAACCATAGGCGATGCCGCGATGCGCGACGCATTCACCCACGGCATACACGCGCGGATCGTAAGTTTGCATGGTGTCATTGACCACGATGCCGCGACTGCAATATATGCCTGCCGATTCCGCCAATGCAGTATTCGGTTTGATACCAACTGCCATCACCACCAAGTCAGCCGGGATTTCTGCGTCGTCTTTAAATTTGACCGAGATCACGCGGCCATCCGCGTTACCTAATAATTCTGCCGTTTGTTTTTGCAACAAAAACTTCAAACCTTTTTGTTCCAGCGATTTTTGCAGCATCGTCGCTGCGGTTTTATCCAATTGACGCTCCATCAACCATTCGGCCAGATGCACCACGGTCACGTCCATGCCGCGTAATTTCAAACCATTGGCGGCTTCGAGTCCGAGCAAGCCGCCGCCGATGACGACCGCATGTTTATATTTTTTCGCCGCATCGATCATGCCGTCGGTATCGTGGATGTCGCG
>JBEEJL010000267.1:0-3273 GCA_041169175.1 Pseudomonadota bacterium
ACCGGAACCGACTGCAGAAGAAAGTCCTAAGGCCTACATGGGTTAATGCTATTTCATAAAAACGATGACGGAGGCAACATGGCTAAATTTGCGCAAACAGATGACGGTGTTGTAGTAATTATCGGCTCAGGCGCGGGCGGCGGCACGCTAGCGAATGAGTTATGTCAAAAGGGCGTGAAGGTTGTCGTGCTCGAAGCGGGCGCGCTGCAATCATCCAATACTTTTATTAACGACGAATGGAAATCCTTCGTGCAACTCGCCTGGCTGGATAATCGCACCACCTCCGGCACCTGGCGCGTGGCTAAAGATTTCCCCAATCTCCCCGCTTGGATTTGCAAAACCGTCGGTGGCACCACGACCCACTGGGCCGGCGCGTCGTTGCGCTTTCAAGAGCACGAATTCAAGGCGCGCACCACATACGGCGATATTTCCGATACCAATTTGCTCGACTGGCCTTTGACTCTCGGCGAAATGGAACCGTGGTACGCCAAGGCCGAGGACAAAATGGGCGTGACGCGTACCAATGGTATTCCCGGTTTGCCCGGCAACAACAATTACAAAGTCATGAGCGCCGGGGCGAAAAAACTCGGCTACAAAGATGTGCACACCGGCAACATGGCGATCAATAGCCAGCCGCGCGATGATCGCGGTCGGTGTATGCAAATGGGTTTCTGCTTCCAAGGCTGCAAGTCCGGCGCCAAGTGGTCCACGCTTTATACCGAGTTACCCAAGGCAGAAAAAACCGGCAATTTTGAAATTCGCCCTGAGTCCCATGTGAGCAAAATCGAACACGACGACAGCGGCAAAGTCAGCGGCGTGGTGTATTTTGACAAAGACGGCAAAGAGCAACGGCAAAAGGCGCGCATCGTTTGCGTCGCCGGTAACTCCATCGAAACGCCGCGCTTATTATTACTGTCGGCATCAGCCAAACATCCCGACGGTCTCGCTAATTCATCCGGCCAAGTCGGTCGCAACTATATGCGCCACATGACCGGCTCCATCTATGCTGCGTTCAAGGAGCCGGTGCATATGTACAAAGGCACGACCATGGCGGGCATTATCCGCGATGAATCGAAACTCAACACCAAACGCGGTTTCGTCGGCGGCTACGAAATGGAAACGCTCGCACTCGGTATTCCATTCATGGCGGCATTCTTGAATCCGGGCGGTTGGGGCGAAGAATTCGCTTGGTATATGGACAACTACACCAACTTGGCAGGTATGTGGCTCGTCGGTGAAGACATGCCGCGTGCGACCAATCGCATAACTTTGAACGCTACGCTGAAAGACAAATACGGCATGCCGATTCCGAACGTGCATTTCGACGATCACGAAAACGACATTGCCATGCGCGAGCATGCGTTCAAGCAAGGCCAAATGGTGTATGAGGCAGCGGGCGCAATCAAATCATTCCGCACCCCGCCCTATCCTTCCACGCACAATCTCGGCACCTGCCGCATGGGCAGTAATGCGACGAACAGCGTCTGCAACAAGTTCGGCCAAACACATGACATCAAAAATCTGTTCATCTCCGACGGCAGCCAATTCACTACCGGCGGCGCGGAAAACCCGACGCTGACTATCGTTACCCTCGCTATCCGTCAGGCCGATTACATCGCCAAACAAATGAGCGAACGCGCGATTTAATTTTTCAACAATCAATACGACATGGAAAAATCCGTGTCGGTTTTTTTGCGAAAGGAAAATCTATGTGCGAATTTTTTGTCAAAGCCGATCCGATTTTGTACGAATCGCGTTCGCGCAGCGTGCGTATCCACGGCGTACTCACCAGCTTGCGCCTGGAAAACATGATGTGGGACACACTGACGCAAATGGCAGTGGAAGAAGGCCGCACCACTAACAGCCTGTTAGTCAAATTCCACGACGAAGTGATGGCGCATCGCGGTGAAGTAAATAACTTTGCCTCGTTCCTGCGCGTCACCTGCCTGCGCTATATGCGGCGCAAATATGATTCAACGCAACTGAATCTTCCTGCTGCTGAAGCAAAATCCAGCATCGTAAAAATGGTTGGGCGTCACTAAAAAAATCAAATACCAGAGAGCACCCAATGGCAAAAATGATTCACACCATGATTCGCGTTCTGGATCTGGATAAATCCCTCAAGTTTTACCGCGAAGCATTTGATTTTGTTCCGTCGCACACGCTGGATTTTCCCGACTTCGCGCTAGTGTATTTGCGCAACCCGGAGAACGATGTTGAAATCGAACTCACGCTGAATAAAGGCCGTACCGAGACTTATACGCATGGCACCGGCTACGGGCATTACGCTTATGTTGTTGATGATCTGGATGCGCATCACCTCATGCTCGACAAACTCGGCTACGCGCCGCTAGCGATCAAAGAGTTCAAACGCGGCGAAGAATTACTCGCGCGATTTTTTTTCGTGCAAGATCCCGATGGCTATAAAATTGAAGTGCTGCAAAAGCATGGACACTACGCTTAAGCTGTATTGAATAATTCAATATAATCAAATAGTTACATTAATAGCTAATGCATAAAATAAACATTTTCTGTATCACACCAACCGGTAAAGATTCTTGATTGTACTTAGTGTTGCAAAACTATTTCTCTAAACAGTATTCCCTAAGGCGATCCATTCCAATTGAATATTTAGACTATAGCCAGCATAATCTAAGCGAGCCCTATCCACTTAACCAAGGAGTACGGTCATGAAACTGCTATTGAAAAAAATAATCCCCCTCACTATTTTTACCTTATTCGCCCTTACTGGCTACGCCCAACAACCTGCGGCACCTGCCGCAGCACCTGCACCAGTACCCGCCGCACCGCCTGCTCCATACGGCACACCCATTTCATTAGACATGGCGAAAAAAGCCATGACCGCTGCAGAAGCCGAAGCACGCAAAAACAATTGGAATGTAGTCATCGCGATTGTCGATAGCGGCAGCCAACTCGTCATGCTGCAGCGGCTCGACAACACCCAATACGGCTCCATCGACATCGCCAAAGGCAAAGCGACAACCGCCGTCAATTTCCGCCGTCCATCCAAAGCGTTTGAAGATGCTATCGCAGGCGGCGGCGCAGGCTTACGCGCATTGCGCATCGACGGCCTGATGCCGCTCGAAGGCGGCATACCGATTATTGTCGATGGCAAGATTATTGGTGGCATCGGGACTTCGGGCGTGTTGTCGTCGCAAGATGCGCAGGTTTCGAGGGCGGGCGCGGATGCTTTGAAGCCTTGATTATTAGAGAGGTGAAGCATGATAAAGAATGTAGGGGGCACAGAAATAA